>NZ_JBIAGU010000011.1:0-268803 GCF_042869935.1 Kitasatospora sp. NPDC006697 | reverse complement strand
GGGGCGGGGCCCCCCCCCGGCGGGGGGGGCCCGCCCCCGTCACCCGGCCCCCCCCCCCGCGGGGGCTTCCCCGGGGGGGGGGGCCGCCCCGGCGGGCCCCCCCCCCGCCTCCCGTCTCCCCTGCCCCGATCCCTCCAGGAGAACCCACCCGTGTCCGAGCAGACCACCACCCGGGCGCCGCAGCCGGCGCCCCCGCCCTCCGGCGCGCCGACCGCGCCCGTCCGGGCCTCCGCCGCCGGCGGCCGCAACACCCTGGCCCGGCTGGGCCCGTGGCCGTGGATCGGCCCCTGCGTCGCGCTGATCCTGCTGGTCGTGGTCTGGCCGGTGGTCGAGATGGTGATCACCTCCACCCACAAGATCAGCGGCCTGGGCATCGACGCCGGCTACAACGGCTTCGGCCGCTACCAGAAGCTCTTCGACGACGCCCGGCTCGGCCCGGTGATGGTGTGGACCCTGGTCTGGACCGTCCTGGTCGTCACCTTCACCATGGTGATCTCGCTGGCCCTGGCCCAGCTCTACAACCAGAACTTCCCCGGCCGCCGCCTCACCCGCTGGGCCCTGATCATCCCCTGGGCCTCCTCGGTGATCGTCACCTCGATCGGCTTCCGCTGGATGCTGGACGAGGTCGCCGGCGTGCTCAACCGCGCGATGATCGACCTCGGGCTGATCTCCTCCGCCGAGAACTGGACCGGAGACGCCGCGCACGCCAAGCCCTGGCTGATCCTGGTCGCCGTCTTCGTCTCCCTCCCCTTCACCACCTACACCCTGCTCGCCGGCCTCCAGACCGTCCCCGGCGAGGTCTACGAGGCCTCCAAGGTCGACGGAGCGGGCAAGTGGCAGACCTACTGGCGGATCACCCTGCCGCTGCTGCGCCCCTCCTTCCTGGTCGCCCTGGTGATCAACCTGATCAACGTCTTCAACTCCTTCCCCGTCATCTGGGGCATGACCCAGGGCGGGCCCAACACCGACACCTCGACCTCCACGGTGTTCATGTACATCCTCGGCCAGACCGACGTCGGCGAGGCCGCCGCGATGTCGGTGGTCAACTTCGCCGTCGTGATCGTCATGGTGCTGCTCTTCCTCAAGGTCAGCCGCTTCAACGAGGAGAACTGACGCCATGTCAACTGCCGCTCTCAAGCCCGCCTTCACCGTCAAGAAGGCAGTCGTCACCGCCACCGCCTGGCTGCTCGCCCTGGTCTTCCTGGCCCCCTACCTGGAGATGGTGGTCACCGCCGCCCGCCCCGCCAACGAGCTGCGCGACAACGGCTACCTGCCACACCACTTCGCCTGGAACAACTTCCTGGACGTCTGGTCCAGGACCACCATCGGCACCAACCTGGAGGTCTCCCTCCTGGTCGCCGGCGGCGCCACCCTGCTCACCCTGCTGATCGCGCTGCCCGCCGCCTACTACACCGCCCGCATCCGCTACCGCGGCCGCACCGCCTTCCTGCTGCTCGTCCTGGTCACCCAGATGTTCCAGCCCACCGCCCTCCAGGTCGGCCTGGCCCGCGAGTTCACCTCGCTGAACATGATGGACTCGGACCTCACGCTGATCGTGGCCAACGCCGCCTTCAGCCTTGCCTTCGCCGTCTGGATCCTCTCCGCCTACATCTCCTCCATCCCCGCCGAGTTGGAGGAAGCCGCGATGATCGACGGGACGAGCCGGGTCGGCGCGCTCTTCAAGGTCACTCTTCCGCTCGCCCTGCCCGGCGTCGTGACCTGCGTGATCTTCACCTTCATCACGGCCTGGAACGAGTTCGTGATGGGCCTGATCCTCGTCAACAGCCCGTCCAAGCAACCCCTCACCGTCGGCATCGACTCCATGATCGGCGCCTACCACCCCCAGTGGCACTACATGTTCGCCGCCTCCCTGGTCGCGATCGTCCCGGTCGTCATCCTGTTCGCAGCGATCGAACGCCATGTGGTCTCCGGGCTCACCGCCGGCTCCGTCAAGTAGCGGGGCCGCCGTGACCACCCACACCCGGCGCACCCGGCTGCTGGACATGCTCGGTGACCGCCACCGCATCGACGTGGCCGACGCCGCCCGCCAACTCGGCGTCTCCGCCGCCACCGTCCGGCGCGACCTGCGCGAACTCGCCCACCAGCAGCTGCTCACCCGCACCCACGGCGGAGCCGTCCAGGCCGGCGTCAGCTACGACCTGCCGCTGCGCTACAAGTCCACCCGCCGGGCCGAGGAGAAGCTGCGGATCGCCAAGGCCGCCGCCGCGCTCGTCCCGGCGGGCGCCGTGGTCGGCCTCACCGGCGGCACCACCACCTCCGAGGTGGCCCGCGAACTCGTCACCCGGCCCGACCTGATGACGGAGGACGAGGTCTCGCTGACCATCGTCACCAACGCCATCAACATCGCCGGCGAACTCGCCGTGCGGCCGTACGTGAAGACCGTGGTGACCGGCGGCATCGCCCGGCCCGCCTCCTTCGAACTGGTCGGCCCGCTGGCCGCGCTGGTCCTCGACTCGGTCTCGCTGGACTTCGCGGTGCTGGGCGTCAACGCGCTCGACGCCGTGGTCGGGGCCTCCACCTGTGAGGAGACCGAGGCCGGCATCAACCAGGCGATGGCCCGCCGGGCCCGCACCGTGGTGATCGTCGCCGACTCCAGCAAGCTCGGCCGGCGCGCCTTCGCCACCGTCTGCCCGCCGGAGGGGATCGACGTGCTGGTCACCGACACCGACGCACCCGCACCGCTGGTCGCGGCGCTGCGCGAGCACGGCATCGAGGTGCACTGCGTCTGAGATCCCCTTGCCCCCGTACCGGATCGACCAGCCGGGGCGGGGGTGGCGCACGCCGGGTCGGCGCCCCGCCCGCGCCACGCGCCCTACCGCACGCCTGCGGCCGCGGAGATGATGAGCAGACCGCAAGTGATCCACACGACGGCGCGGGCCGGCCCGCGGCGAAAGGAGTCCACGGTGTTGCTCCTGATCTCCCCGGACAGCGTCGAGGAGGCCCTCGACTGCGCGAAGGCCGCCGAGCACCTGGACATCGTCGACGTGAAGAAGCCGGACGAGGGCTCGCTCGGCGCCAACTACCCGTGGGTGATCCGGGAGATCCGGGAGGCGGTGCCGGCCGACAAGCCGATCTCCGCCACGGTCGGCGACGTGCCGTACAAGCCCGGCACGGTGGCCCAGGCGGCGCTCGGCGCGGCGGTCTCCGGCGCGACCTACATCAAGGTAGGCCTCTACGGCTGCAGCACGCCCGAGCAGGCGATCGAGGTGATGCGCGGCGTGGTGCGGGCCGTCAAGGACTACCGGCCGGACGCCTTCGTGGTCGCCTCCGGCTACGCCGACGCGCACCGGATCGGCTGCGTCAATCCGCTGGCGCTGCCGGACATCGCCGCCCGCTCGGGCTCGGACGCGGCGATGCTGGACACGGCGATCAAGGACGGCAGCCGGCTCTTCGACCACCTGCCGCCCGCGCTCTGTGCGGAGTTCGTCGAGCGGGCCCACCAGGCGCGGCTGCTGGCCGCGTTGGCGGGCAGCGTCAAGGCGGTGGACCTGGCCGAGCTGACCGCGATGGGTACCGACATCGTGGGCGTGCGCGGCGCGGTCTGCAGCGGCGGCGACCGCACGGCGGGCCGGATCCAGCCGCACCTGGTGGCCGCCTTCCGTGCCGAGATGGACCGCCATGCCGCCAACCCGGCAGGCTGACCGCGATCATGACGAAGCGTCACTTCGCCGTGGTCGACCCCGCCACCGGCGAGCCCTTCGCCGAGGCTCCCGACCAGCACCCCGACGAGCTGGATGCGATCGTCGAGCGCAGCCGCCGGGCCTGGCTGGGCTGGCGCGCCGACCCCGGCGCGCGCACCGCCGCGCTGCTGGCGGCGGCCGCGGCGGTGGAGGCGGCCGAGGCCGAGCTCGCCCCGCTGCTCACCCGCGAGCAGGGCAAGCCGCTGGCCGAGTCCCGGGCCGAGGTGGCCCGCACGGCCGCCCGGCTGCGCTACTTCGCCGAGCTCGCGCCCGGCCCGGCCCCGCAGCCGGTCGAGGACGGCCGCCCGGTGCGCAGCGAGCTGCGCTGGCGCCCGCTGGGCCCGGTCGCGGCGATCGTGCCGTGGAACTTCCCGCTGCAGCTGGCCTCGTCGAAGCTCGCGCCCGCCCTGGCAGCGGGCAACACGGTGGTGCTGAAGCCCTCGCCGTTCACCCCGCTGGCCACCCTCCGGCTGGCCTCGGCGCTGGCGGAGGCCCTGCCGCCCGATGTGTTCACGGTGGTCACCGGCCGGGAGCCGCTGGGTGCCCGGATGGCGGCGCACCCGGGGTTCCGGCACGTCACCTTCACCGGTTCGATCCCGACCGGCCGGGCGGTGGCGGCGGGCGCGGCGGCCTCGCTGGCCCGGGTGACCCTGGAGCTGGGCGGCAACGACGCGGCCGTGCTGCTGGACGACGTGGAGGTGCCGGCCGTCGCGGAGCGGTTGTTCTGGGCGGCGTTCCGCAACTGCGGGCAGGTCTGCATGGCGGTCAAGCGGGTCTATGTGCCGGACCGGCTGCACGGCGAAGTGGTGGACGCGCTCGCCGGGTTGGCGAAGGCGGTGGAGGTGGGCCCGGGCCTGGATCCGGCGAGCCGGCTGGGCCCGGTGAACAACGCGCCGCAGCTGGCCCGGGTCGAGGAGGTGACCGCCCGCGCGCTGGCGGACGGCGCCCGGGCGGCGGCGGGCGGCCACCGCCTGGACCGGCCCGGGTACTTCTTCGCGCCGACCGTCCTGACGGAGGTGCCGCCGGACAGTCCGGTGGTGGCCCGGGAGCAGTTCGGCCCGGTGCTGCCGGTGCTCCCCTACCGCGATCTGGAGCAGGCGTTGGCGGCCGCCAACGGCACCGGCTACGGTCTGGGCGGCTCGGTCTGGGGCAGCGACCCGGACCGGGCGCAGGCGGTGGCGGAGCGGCTGGAGTGCGGCACGGCCTGGGTCAACCACCACGCCGAACTGTCGCTGGCCCAGCCGTTCGCGGGCGTCAAGGAGAGCGGTCTGGGCGTCGCCGGCGGCCCGTGGGGGCTGCTGGGCAATCTGCAGCCGTTCGTCCTCCACCGCCCGGAGCGGCCGTGACCGGGCGGCGGTTCGCGGCGGCGGTGCTGCGCTCCTCCGACGGGCCGTTCGCCGTCGAGCAGGTGGAGTTGCGCGAGGGGCCGGGTCCGGGCGAGGTGGTGGTGGAGATCGCGGGCTGCGGGATGTGCCGGACGGATCTCGCGGTGCGCCGCTCGGCGGGGCGCTCGCCGCTGCCGGCGGTGCTCGGGCACGAGGGGTCGGGGGTGGTGGTGGAGACCGGCGGTCCGGGGACGGGGCTGGCGGTGGGCGACCACGTGGTGCTGAGCTTCGACTCCTGCGGCCGGTGCCGCGGCTGCCTGGCGGCTGCTCCCGCCTACTGCGACTCCTTCGCCGAGCTCAACCTGTTCGGCGGCCGGACGGCGGATGCGGGCCGGCTGGTCGACGCGGCCGGGCGGCCGCTGGCGCCGCGCTGGTTCGGCCAGTCCTCCTTCGCCGCATACGCGCTGGTGTCGGCCCGCAACGCCGTCCGGATGGATCCGGCGCTGCCGCTCGATCTGCTGGGTCCGCTCGGCTGCGGCTTCCTGACCGGCGCGGGGGCGGTGGTGAACACCTTCCGGCTGGGGCCCGGTGACACCTTCGCGGTGTTCGGCGCGGGCGCGGTGGGCCTGGCGGCGGTGCTGGCGGCCTCGGCGGCGGGGGCGGTGACGGTGGCGGTGGACCGCCGGCCGGCCCGGCTGGAGCTGGCGGAGCGCTTCGGCGCCGTCCCGCTGCCCGCCGACACGGCCGCACTGGCGGAGCGGATACGGAAGCTGACGGACGGCGGCGCGCGGTTCGCGCTGGACACCACGGCGAGCGTGCCGCTGATCAACGACGCCCTGCGCGCGCTGCGGCCCGCCGGCCAGCTGGCGCTGGCGGCCCGGCTGCCCGGCGAACTGCCGTTGCAGCCGGGCACCTTGGACCGCGGCCGGCGCCTTTCGCACCTGTGCGAGGGCGATGCGGTGCCGGCCCTGCTCGTCCCCCGGCTGGCCGCGCTCTGGCAGGCCGGGCGGTTCCCCTTCGACCAGTTGGTCCGGCGCTATCCGCTGGCCGACATCCGGCAGGCCGAACTCGACTGCGAGGCCGGGCTGGTGGTCAAACCCGTGCTGGTTCCGGAGCGTTGACCGGCCGCTTGGCGGCGAACACCCAGCGGTTGCCGCCGAGCGCGTCGTGCCGTTCGGGCAGCGGGCCGCGCCCGTGCCGGCGGGTGAACTCGAAGGGGGTGTGCACCGAGGTGGTCCAGCCCCGGCCGGCGAGGCTGCCGGCCGAGTCGGGGCGGGCGCCGAGGTCGAAGAGGGTCAGCAGGTCGATGCCGATCTGCCGGGTGGTCTCGGTGTAGATCGGGCTGTCCCGGTAGTCCAGCAGGTTCTTCTCCAGCTTGACCTCGAAGGCCAGTGCGCTGCCCTCGGCGCTCAGCCGGTCCACGGTGTCGATCAGGAAGGTCTCGGCGGCGCTGGTCAGGTAGAAGAGCAGGCCCTCGGCCAGCCAGACGCTGGGGGCCGCCGGGTCGAAGCCGGCGCCGGTGAGCGCCGTGACCCAGTCGGCCCGCAGGTCGACCGGGACGGGGACCCGCCGGGCCCGCGGGGCGGCGTCCAGCCCGGTGAGCACCCGCTCCTTGAAGTCCAGCACGCCGGCCCGGTCGACCTCGTAGACCGCGCAGCCCTCCGGCCAGTCCAGCCGGTACGCGCGCGAGTCCAGTCCGGCGCCGAGCAGGACGACCTGGCGGGCGCCGTCGCCGACCGACCGGAGCAGGAAGTCGTCCAGCACCCGGGTGCGCAGCCCGAAGTAGCGGGCGAACCGGCCCCAGAGCGGGTTGGTGTCGCCGTCCGGCACCTGGTGGATGCGCACCGGCCAGCCGGCGGCGGCCGGTGCGGCGAGCACGAAGTGCTCCGCGAAGTCGTCGCGGGCCAGGCTGTCGTGGCGGTGGGTCTCGATCGCGCGGGCGGCGGCCACCAGCAGCGCCGTCATGCCGACCCCGCCTTCCACGCCGTCCGTGCCGGTGTTGCGATGGGCTGTGCCGACCATCTGTCCTCCGCATTCCCGATCCGATGCCGAACCCGGACGTCCTGAAGCAGGATCCAACCGGTGCCCGGGGGCCGCCCGACCCGCCAGCCGAGTTCACTCGATCGAGTGAACTCGGCCCAACTCGCTTGCCGGATACCGATGATCAGATCCGCCACAGCGCTCCCTCGGCCCGCAGGTCGGCCAGCGCCGGGTAGCCGTCCACCGCCATGATCAGGTCGGCCTCGGCGAGCAGCGTGCGCAGCACGTGCACCACTCCCTCGATGCCCGCCAGCGCCAACCCGTAGGCGTAGGGCCGGCCGACGCCCACCGCCGTGGCCCCGAGCGCGAGCGCCTTGACGGCGTCGGCGCCGCTGCGCACCCCGGAGTCGAAGAGCACCGGCAGCCCGTCGGCGGCCGCCACCACACCGGGCAGCGCCTCCAGCGCGGGCAGCCCGCCGTTGGCCTGCCGCCCGCCGTGGTTGGAGCAGTAGACCGCGTCCACCCCGCCGTCCCTGGCCCGCCGCACGTCCTCCGGGTGGCAGATGCCCTTGAGCACGATCGGCAGCTCGGTGAGCGAGCGCAGCCAGGGCAGGTCCGCCCAGGTCAGCGGGTTGCCGAAGACCCGGACCCACTCCAGCACGGCGGCGCCGGGGTCCTCCTCGGGCGTCTTCGCCAGCCGGGCCCGGAAGACCGGGTCGCTGGTGTAGTTGGCCAGGCAGTGGCCGCGCAGCTGGGGGAAGTTGCCGGCCGCCAGGTCGCGCGGCCGCCAGCCGGTGATCCAGGTGTCCAGGGTCACCACGATGCCCTTGAAGCCGGCCGCCTCGGCCCGGCGCACCAGGCTCTCGGCCAGCGCCCGGTCGGTGGGCGTGTAGAGCTGGAAGAAGCCGGGCGTGTCGCCGAACTCGGCCGCCACCCGCTCCATGGGGTCGACGGTCAGGGTGGAGGCGACCATCGGCACGCCGGTGCGGGCGGCGGCCCGCGCGGTGGCCAGGTCGCCGTGCCCGTCCTGGGCGCAGAGCCCGATCACCCCGACCGGGGCCATGAAGAGCGGGGTGGGCAGCCGCAGGCCGAACAGCTCCACCGAGAGGTCGCGCCGGGTGGCGCCGACCATCATCCGCGGCAGCAGTCCCCAGCGTTCGAAGGCGCTGGTGTTGGCCCGCTGGGTGGTCTCGTCGCCCGCGCCGCCCGCCACATAGGAGAGCACGGAGGGCGGCAGCGCGGCCTGCGCCCGGGCCTCCAGCTCGCTGTGGTTCATCGGCAGGCTCGGCAGCACGCCGGCCAGGCCGTTGAAGTAGATCTCGTTCTGGTAGTCGCCGAACTGTCCCTGCGGCTTCTCGTGCACGGCTCTCTCCGTCGTCTGGTCCGACCGGTGGCAGCCCCAGCCTGCCTCCCGCGCGGCGCGGGAGCCAGGTCCGGGGTGCCCGGGGTCAGGCCAGCAGGGCGGCGCCGAAGGTGTCGGTCGGGCTGCTGACGCCGGGCAGCGCGAAGAAGTAGCCGCCGCCGGTGGGTGAGATGTAGTCGACCAGCGGCTCGCCGGCCAGCCGCTGCTGGACGGCGGCGAACTGGCGCTCCACGTCCTGCTGGTAGCAGCAGAAGATCAGGCCGACGTCCAGGTTGCCGGCCAGGTCGAGTCCGCGCTCGTAGGTGTAGCCGCGGCGCAGGATCTGCGAGTCGGCGCTGTCGGGCGTGCGGGGGTTGGCGAGCCGGATGTGGGCGGTGTTCGGGATGATCAGGCCCAGCTGGTCGCCCTGGTAGTCGGGCAGGTCGGTCTCCTTCGTGCCGGTCAGCGGGGCGCCGGAGTCGCGGCGGCGGCCGATCATCTGCTCCTGCTCGTGCTGCGAGACCCGGTCCCAGAACTCGACCAGCATCCGGATGATCCGGATCACCTGGTAGGAGCCGCCCTCCACCCAGGCGGGCTCGCCGTTCGCGTTGCCGTGGGTCCAGACCAGCGCGTCGGCGGTGGCCTGGCTGGCGGTGTCGGGGTTGGCGATGCCGTCCTTGAAGCCGAGCTGGTTGCGCGGGGTGCCGCTGGGGCGGGGCGCGGCGTGGAAGCCGTCGACCTTCCAGGCGGCCTGCAGCAGGCCGCGGGTGTGCCGGGTGAGGTCGCGCAGCGCGTGCATCACGGTGTCCCGGGAGTCGGCGCAGATCTGCAGCGAGAGGTCGCCGTGCAGCTCGGTGGAGCCGGCCAGGTCGTCGTCCGGGAAGGCGGGCATCGCGGTGAGCTTGGCGGGCTTGCGGTCGGCCAGGCCGTAGCGGTGGTCGAAGAGCGAGGCGCCGACGCCGACGGTGACGGTCAGGCCGTCGGCGGGGATCACCGGGCCCAGGGTGGCGCTGTCGGTGGGCGGCGAGGCCAGGTCGGTGGCGGGCACCGGGCCGCCTGCGGTGAGCACCCGCACCCGGTCGGTGAGCACGGCGAACAGCTGCTTGAGCGCGGCCCTGTCGGGGGCGAGCACGCTGAACGAGACGAAGCTCGCGGCGGCTTGCGGCGGGGTGGTGATGCCGGCCTGGTGCGGTCCGTGGAAGGCGATGGCGCGCCCGGAAGGGTCGGTGTCGGCTGCGGCTCCGGCGGCGGCGAAGGCGCCGGTCAGCGCCCCGGCGCCGAGTGCCGTGCCGAGGCCGGCGCCGCGCAGGAAGGAGCGGCGGTGCAGGCCGCGGGCGAGGGTGGGTTCGGCGGCGCTCATGCGTGGTTCCTCGGGGTCAGCAGGTTGGGCACGGCGGCGAGTTGTTCCAGCAGGGCGCCGACCTGGCCGTCCAGCGCCCGGCGTTGCCCGGCGGGCAGCTGGGCGACCGGCGTCCAGCCGCCGCTGGGCTTCTTGAAGGCGTCCACCGCGTGCTCCAGGACGGGCAGTTGCTGCTGCAGCCGGGTGAGCAGGCCGGGGTCGCGGGGCTGGATCAGCGGGGCGAGCACGCTCAGCACCTCCTCGGTGCCCTGGACGTTGGCCTGCAGGGTGGCCAGGGTGCTGCCGCTGCCGTAGTCGGCGATGCCGCCGAGCTGGAACTGCAGGGCGTTCTCCAGGATTTCGTGGGCGCGCAGCGGCAGGGTGCCGGGGTCGGTGTCCTCGCTGGGGAAGTCCTCGATCAATCCGGCGGCGTCGGTGACGAGTCGCCGGCTGATCGGGCGCAGCTGATCGGGCCGGGCGCCGTGCCAGAGGCCGTGTTCCAGGGCGAAGAAGCCGGTCCAGCCGGGGGTGTCGACGCCTTGGGCGAGGCCGCCGGCCATGCCGTTCATCGCGCTGTCGAAGTCGCCGAAGGAGCCGTAGGCGGCGCCGAGGCGCTCGTAGGCGAGGTGGGCGGTGAGCCAGTCGGCGCGGGCGGCGTCGAGGTCGCCGCGGGCGAGGTCGCCGTCCAGGGTCTGCACGGCGGCGAGCAGTTCGGGCAGTGCGGCGCTGACGTAGGCGCGGTAGGCGGTGACCGGCGCGCTCAGGTCCATGTCGTTCATCGGCAGGTAGCCCCGCACGGCGCCGGCGGCGGTGCCGGTGACGGCGATCGTGCCGGTGGTCTGCACGGGCCCGCTGGAGAAGACGCAGCGCACCGCGTAGGAGCCGCCGGTCAGCGTGGTGGCCAGCGGCAGGGTCCGCTTGGGGCCGAGCCAGGGGATCTCGGCGTAGGCGAGCTTGGCGTCGGCGGAGACGACGTAGACCGAGACGTACACGTCGGAGGTGTTGGTGACACTGAACGAGACCGGCCCGGCCGGGAGTTGTGCGGGTGCCTGGCCGCAGCTCGCGGTGTTGACGCTGAGCGCCGCGCCGGGCGGCTGCGGGGTGGAGGAGCCGGCCGGGGCGGTGGCCAGCAGGGCGGCGGCGGTGCCGATCACCAGCAGCCCGGCGGCGGCGCCCTGCACCGGCCGGCGGCGCAGCAGCGCGAACGGGCGGCGGGTCGGCGCGTCCGGTGCGTCCGGTGCGTCCGGAACGGTGGCGGCGGCGGGCACGTCCTCGGGGGTGGGCGGCTCGGTCATGGCCGGGTGCTGCTCCTTGGCTCGGGCGGACGGCCGCCCGGCCCCGGCGGGTGGACCGGGGTCGGGCGGCCGGACGGGGTGTCAGTTGGTCCCGAGGGCGGGTCAGCCGCCCCAGATGTCGGTGATCGGCGCGGCGGTGGCGCTGCTGCCGACCGCCGCCAGGCCGTACATCTGCTCCAGGGTGGAGAGCACGTTGTAGTGGTTGATGGTCTCGCTGTACCGGCCGTTCAGCACGTGCGCACCGTAGAAGATGGTGGGGATCTGGTTGCTCTCGGTGTAGTCGTCCTCGTCCCAGGTGACGACCAGCAGGCTGTTGTTGGCCTTGGCCCAGGCGGCGTAGGCGGAGAGGTTGTTCTTCAGCCAGGTGTCGCCCTGCGCGATGGTGCCGTCGTGCATGTCGTCGTTCAGGTTCGGGATGACGAACGACACGGTGGGCAGGTTCGCGTAGTTGCTGCTGCTCGGGAACGCGGTGTACGGCTGCTGGTCGGCAGCCGGCACGTTGCTGAAGTTGGCCCACGGGGCGTGCTTGCGGGCGTAGGCGCCGGAGGTGCACTTGGTGGAGCCGGCCGAGGGCAGGCCCTCGGAGTAGCCGACGAAGGTCTTGCCGGCGGCCAGCAGCTCGGAGCCGAGGTTGGCCTTGGTGCCCTCGCTGACCGGGCAGGCGTCGGAGGAGAGGCCGAAGGTGCTGCCGCCGAAGATCGCCATGTAGTTCGGCTCGCTCGGGTGGCTGACGCCGAACGAGGAGGTCATCAGCGCGCCGGTGTTGGCCAGCGTGTTGATGTACGGGGCGTCGGCGGTGTCGCCGATGATGTCGCTGTAGGAGTGGTTCTCCTCGACCACCACGACCACGTGCGAGTAGGCCGGGACGGCCGTCGCGGTGGCGGAGGCGGCGGCGGTGCCGGTGCCGGAGAGGGCGGTGGCGGCGGCGAAGGCGGTGGTCAGGGCGGCGGCGCAGCTGCCGGCCAGGCGCGACCTGGTACGCATGGTGAACTCCTGGGGACCGAGGTGGGACGGACCGCGCGGAGCCGCGCGGCCGCGTACGGGCAGGGAACACTGGTGCGGGGCATGAGCGTATGCGTCCGGCACCGAAAAGAGTTGTCCATGGACCGTCAATTGTATGAACAGTGTCGGGCTGTTGGCGGCCGCGCCGGTTTCGCGCTGCGCCGCGTCTCAGCAGGTGGGCAGTCCGTTTCCGGATGGTCCGGACGCCTCGGCCGGGCGGCGTGCCCGGCGGATGCGGTACCGTCACCGTCTCGACCCGACCCGAAGGCTGACGACCCCTCACCCATGCCGCAGCTCCGCTCCACCCTCGACCGCTACGAATCCACCTGGCGCCGCTGGCTCCCCCGGGTGCTCTGCCTGGCCGCCGTGCTGTTGATGCCGTGGATCGTCACGCTGGGGCTCACCGTCCAGGGCCACTTCGGCAAGCGCAACCTCTCCAACGCCTGGGTCTGGTTGGACGTGCTGGAGGCGGCCGCGCTCCTGCTGCTGGCCGCGCTGGTCGCCCGCCGCCACCGCTCCACCAGTCCGATCGCCTCGGCGACGGCCGTGCTGCTCGGCATGGACGCCTTCTTCGACCTCTGGTCCGCGCACCGCGGCCAGGCCTTCGAGATCGCCGAGCTGATGGCCTACTGCGCCGAACTGCCCAGCGCCGCGCTGCTCGCGGTGCTCTCCTGGTACTCGCTCGACTGGGCTGCCGCGCACCGCGGCTGACTGTCCGAACCGTCCGACCGGAAGGGACCGCCGATGACCGACCCCATGCTCGACCCGTTCACCCCGGCCGTCGAACTCGCCGCGGCGATCCGCCGCCGGGAGCTCAGCCCGGTGGAGGTGGCGGACTGCTACCTGGCCCGGATGGACGCCCTCGACCCGGGCCTGAACGCCTTCTGCCACCGCGACGACGAGGCGGTGCGCACGGCCGCCGCCGCCGCGGCCGACGCGGTGCTGCGGGCCGGCTCGCCGGAGGAGCTGCCGCCCTTCCACGGCGTGCCGCTGCCGGTCAAGGACCTGCTGGAGGTGGCGGGTTGGCCCACCACCTTCGGCTCGGCGGGCGCCGCCAAGGAGCCCTCGCAGGCCTCCGACCCGGTGGTGCGCCGGTTCACCGCGGCGGGCTTCCTGCCACTGGGCAAGACCACCACCTCCGAGTTCGGCACCCTGCCGTTCACCGAGTCCCCGGCGCTGGGCACCACCCGCAACCCGTGGGACCGCGAGCACACCCCCGGCGGCTCCTCCAGCGGCTCGGCGGCGGCCGTGGCGGCGGGGCTCGCGCCGATCGCGCACGCCTCGGACGGCGGCGGCTCGATCCGCATCCCGGCCTCCTGCACCGGACTGGTCGGCCTCAAGCCCACCCGCGGCCTGGTCACCGGCTCGACCATCGCCGTGGAGGGCCTGAGCACCAGCGGCGTGCTCAGCCACACGGTGGCCGACACCGCGGCCGCGCTGGACGTGCTGGCCCGGCACGACCCGGCCGCCTGGTGGTCTCCGCCGACCCGGCGGCCCTCGCTGACCGCCGCGCTGGACGGCCCCGCGCCGACCGGCCTGCGGATCGGCGTGCTGGCCGAGTCCCCGCTCGAGGGCATCACCGTGGACCCGGCCTGCACGGCGGCGGTGGACCGCGCCGTGCGCGCCCTGGAGGCGGCCGGCCACCACGTGGTCGACGGGCCGCTCCCGCTGCCGCCCGGCGGTGAGCTGGCCGCGGCCTTCACCACGATCTGGAACACCGGCGGCGCCTCCTACCCGGTGGCCGACCCGGAGCTGGTCGAGCCGCACAACCGGGCGCTGCGCGAGGCGGCCCGGGCCACCGACTCCTGGGAGTACGTGCAGGCGGTGAAGCGCACCCAGCAGCTCTCCCGCCGGATCGTCGAGGGCTTCACGGCGCACGTCGACCTGCTGGTCACCCCGACCATGGCCTGCCTGCCGCCGCGCCACGGCACGCTGCTGGCCGGCGCCGGGGCCCAGCCGCTGATGCCGCTGCTGAACAGCTACCCGATGGCCGTCTTCACCTCGATCTTCAACGTGACCGGGCAGCCGGCGATCTCGCTGCCGCTGCACCACGACGGGGCGAGCGGACTGCCGGTCGGCGTGCAGCTGGTCGCGGCGCCCTGGCGCGAGGACCTGCTGCTGCGGGTCGCCCGCTCGCTGGAGCTGGCGCTGCCTTGGGCGGGCCGCCACCCGGTGGAACCCTGACGGTCCGCCGGGGTCTCAGGGCGTGACGGCCGGGAACTCCGGGGCTCGCCGCCGACGGTTTCATCCCGGCCCGCGCCGCCTGGGCATGGGGCGACACCGCCGCCCGGTTCGCGGCGGCGGTGTCAGGGGTGGCGGGCCTGGGGGGTGTAGGACTCGGCGGGTGGTCTCCCGTTCTCGGGGCCGGGGCCTTCCTCGCCCGCCGGCCTGGTTCGGGCCCCGTCGGCGGCGATGCCGATGGTCCGAACGGGGGAACCCCGCGCCCCGGGTCAGCCGCCCTTGGCGCGGCGCCGGGCGGCCAGCCAGCCGATCGCCGCGCCGACCAGCAGGGTGACCGCCAGGACCAGCCAGAGCGGCATGGTGACGGTCGGCACCCAGAGCCTGACCTGCACCGAGGCGGTGTTGGCGGCGATGAACCAGATCGCCACCACCGCCAGCAGCAGCATGCCGATCGTGCGCAGCCGCACCTCGCGGCCCCGGATGGTGATGCTCGACCTGCTCTTGTTCTCAGCCATCCACCCACTATCGCGGCGCCGTGACCGGCCCGCCCGGCGGCGGTCCTCAGACCGTGTAGCCGCCGTCCACGGCGATCGCGGTGCCGGTGATGAAGTTGCCGGCCGGGCCCGCCAGGAAGGCGACCGTGGCGGCGATGTCCCCGACGACGCCGTACCGGCCCAGGGCGGTGAGGCCGGCCTGGAAGTCGGCGGTCTCGCCGTCGGCCGGGTTCATGTCGGTGTCGATCGGACCCGGGTCCACGACGTTGGCGGTGATGCCGCGGGAACCCAGCTCCCGGGCCAGGCCCTTGGTCAGGCCGATCAGCGCCGACTTGGCCATCGCCTGCAGCACCAGGCCGTCGCCGGGCACCCGCCCGTTGAAGCAGGAGCCGATGCTGATGATCCGGCCGCCGTCGGCCATCTGCCGGGCCGCGGCCTGGGCGGACAGGAAGACCGAGCGGACGTCGATCGCCAGCACCCGGTCCAGCTCGGCGGTGGTGATCTCGTCCAGCGCGCCGTAGGTGAAGTGGCCCGCGTTGTTCACCAGAATGTCCAGCCGGCCCAGCTCGCCGATGGTCCGGGCCACGGCCGCCTCGGCGTCCCCCGACTCCGCCAGGTCGGCGCGGATAGCCACCGCCGTGCCGCCCTCGGCCTCGATCTGCTTGACCACCTCGCTCGCCCGGTCGGCGGCCTGCACGTAGGTGATCGCCACCGCCGCGCCGGCGGCCGCCAGCCGGCGGGCCACCTCCGCACCGATCCCCCGGCTGCCGCCGGTCACCAGCGCCACCTTGCCGGTCAACTCGCTCATCGTCTGCTCCTCTGTAGTCGGTGCGTCGGGCACACCAGGACTGTAGGAGCTGACACCGGTGTCAGGTTCAACCGCGGCGGAAGAGCCGGCCGAAGCGGCGGCGCCGCTCCTCCTCGACGGCGGGCAGCGCCGGCTGCCCGGGGCTGCCGTCGAGTCCGCGGGCCAGGTCGAGCGCCGGCCGGTCCGCCCAGGGGCAGCAGAGCATCAGGGCGCCGAGCGAGCGGAGGATGGTGACCTCGCGGCGCTGGGCGCTGCGGGCCGCGTCCGCCAGGCGCTCGGCGAGCAGGGTGCCGATGTCCTCGCGGGTCCCGGGGTCGGTCCAGGCGATGGCGACCAGGGCCAGGCCGGCCGCCTCCACCACCCAGTCCTCGGCGCCGAGCAGCAGGTCGGCCAGCACCCGGCGGCGCTCGGACTCCGGCCAGGGCTGGTCGGTGCGGTGGTGGGCCAGGCCGAGGCAGGCGAAGGACTGGACGGCGCGGACCCAGAGCTCGGGCTGGTGGGCGAGCAGCGCGCGGCCCAGCTCGTCCTCGGGCGGCAGCGGCGGGTGGGCCATCGCGCCGAGCAGGTCCGCGACCGGCAGGCCGGCCAGCCGGACCGCGTGGTCGTAGGCGGCCGGCAGGGTGGACCAGCTGACGGCGGCGGTGGCCCGGATCAGCTCGGCGGCCGCCGGGGCCGGCGGGGGCACCGCCGGGGTGGCCGCCAGTCCGTCGAACTGCCAGATCCGGTGGGTGACCTGACGCAGCGTCAGCCGCGGGTCGGGCTCGGGCAGCGAGCCGTAGCCGATGGTGGCGTTCGGGAAGGCCAGCCTCAGGGCCAGCGCGGAGCTGGGCGGCTCCAGTTGGGAGGCGGTGCACTCGAGCTCGTGGTGCCGTTCGGTGCCGGGCGCTTCGAGGAACTGGTGCAGCACGTTGACGGTGGCCTCGCTGGCTCCGTGCACCATGCCCAACCAGGGCTGGCGGCGGCAGAGTTCGGCCAGCAGCTCGGGAGCGTAGCCGTGGTCGGGGTGGGCCCGGTGGTGGTCGTGCAGCGCGAGCAGGTGGGCCCGGTCGCCGTCCGCGCAGTAGCGCAGGCCGTGCCGGGCGGGGGCGGCCTTGGGGTGGGCGGGGTCGGTGGCGAGCGCCCGCTCCAGCCAGGGCAGGCCCTCGGCGGGGCGGCCGGTGGCGCCGTACAGCTCGGCCACGTCCACGGCCAGGTAGCCGTCGAACTCGCGGGCCAGCTCGGTCTCCCAGACCTGCAGCGCCTGGGCGGGGCGGCCGTCGGCCCGCAGCGCGTTGCCGAGCATCACGGCGGCCAGGTGGCCGGCGTCGATCCGCTGGGCCTGCTCGGCCAGCCGGACGGCCTCGGCGGTGTCGCCGAGCCGGCGGACCAGGCCGGAGGCCATGGCCAGCAGCAGCACGTGCTCGGGGTGCCGGGCGGCCAGCGCCCGGGTCAGCTCCTCGAAGGGGCGCAGCACGGTCCGGCGCTCCTCGGGGAGCTGGTCCGGCAGGCCGCTGTTGACCCGGGAGACGGCCTGGGCGAAGGAGTCGGGCTCCAGCCGGTCGACGGTCTCCGGAGCGGTCAGCCAGGCCGCACCGGCCCACGGGCGGCTGTGGTCGAAGCGGATCGCGGAGGCGAGCATCCCCACCGCGTTCTCCAGGTCGCCGGCGGCCGCCTCGACGTGCGCGCGGCAGACCAGGGTGCCGAGGTAGACCTCGCCGTCGAGCGGGAAGAGCGCGCGGGCCTCCGCCGGACCGCCGGCCCGGGCGCAGAGCTGGGCCAGCGCCTCGTGCGCCGCCGGCAGCTGGGGGTCGGCCAGCAGCGCGTCGGCCAGGTGGGCGGCCGCGTGCGAGAGGTTGTCCGAGTGCAGCGCCAGCCGGGCCACCGCCACCTCGCCCTGCGCCGTCAGCCGCCCGTCCCCGCACTCCGGGTGCTCCATGGCCCCGCCCCCCACCGCTCGCTCGTCCAACTCGGCGTTCTCGCAGGCGAGGCTATCCGCCCGCCCGTTCGGGTCTGCGGGTGGGGCTCAGCGGAAGCGGAGGACGGCCACCTGTTCCAGCGTCACCAGCCGGTCGGCGGCGAGCTCGGCGAGCTGCGGCAGGAAGGCGCGCAGGCGCGACTCGGTGTCCACGATCACCACGACCACCGGCAGGCCCTCGTCGAGCGAGAGCAGCCGGGTGGTGTGCACGGCAGCGGAGGCGCCGAAGCCCCGACGCCGTGGAAGACGCTGGCGCCGGCCAGTCCGGCGTCACGGGCACGGTGGACGATCTCGCGGTAGCGCGGGTGGTGGTGCCAGAGGTCGTCGTCGGCGAGGTACACGGTCAGGCGCAGTTGCTGCTCTTGGTCCATCGCCCCAGCGTCGCCGACCGGGCGGGTGCCCAGTCGGCGGCGCGCGGAGGGGGTGGTGGGGGTCAGCCGGTGACCTGGACGGTGGCGGTCTGGCCGGCGGTGACGGAGACCGTGGCGGTGGTGAAGGCGGCGCCGTCGATGGTGGCGGTCGTGACGGGCCGGGCCACCCCGTTGACGGTGATCCCGGTGTGGCTGCCGGGGAACCGGGCGGTCCAGCTGAGGGTGGCGCCGGCGGTGTTGGTGAGGGTGGACCTGGTGGTGCCGTCGTGCCGCAGGGTCACGGTGCTGGCGCCGACCGGGATGGAGCTGAGTTGCAGATAGCCGACGCCGGTGGGCAGTTGGGCGGTGGTGGCGAGCGCGTGGCCGGCCGCGTCGGGCTGCAGGCCGAGCAGGCCCTGCACGGTCTGGCTGAGCAGGGTGTAGGAGACCTCGGGGTAGTCGCCGTTGAGGAAGCCGCCGGAGTGCTCGGTGTTGATCTGGCCGTAGACGTACTGCATCCACTTCCAGCCGGTGGCGCTCATGTTGTGCGCGAAGAAGACGTCGGGCAGGTAGGTGAGGGCTTCCAGGTTGTCCGGCATGCCCGCGCCGGAGGCCTGGGAGTCGATGTAGTCCAGGTACGCGGTCTGGCGGCTGTCGGAGTTCATGATGCCCTTGAGCGGCATGAACCAGGAGTTCTCCTTGCCCCAGTCGGTGTAGGCCCTGCCGCTGGTGTCGTAGGCCCGCACCACGGTGTTCGCGTTGTTCGGGTCGACGCTCCAGGTGGAGTTGTAGTAGCTCTTCAGCCGGGCGGCGGCGTTGGTGTAGGCGGTGGCGCCGGCGGTGTCGCCCTTGGCGGTGGCCAGGGCGGCGGCGGCCAGGCAGGCGGCGTACTGGGAGCCGATGGAGTCGCCGGACTCGGCCAGGGTGGCACCGTTCTCGTTGTAGCTGGCGACGCCGGTGAAGATGCTGCCGCTGTTCGCCTCGGCGATCGGGATGCCGTTGTTGTTGATAGGGCCGGTGTGGCCGGCGATGAACGGGCCGACGGTGTTGGCGACGTAGGCCGACAGGGTCGGGTCGTCGAGGTAGTCGCGGTCGCCGGTCCACTGGTAGGCGTCGCCGACCTTCTGGGCCAGCTCGAACGGTGCGGGCAGCTCGCGCACGAAGCTGGTGGCGGAGCTGTAGTCGACCGAACCGGCGGTGGCGGCGTCGAAGTTGACGGACCAGTAGGGGTCGTAGCCCTGGGCCTGGGTGGCGGAGGCGGCGAACGCCTTCAGCATGGTCTTGTTGTCGGCGTCCAGGCCCAGCAGATGGGCGCCGGCCAGCTGGTGGGCGAAGTCCCGGGAGTAGAAGTCCGAGCGGTACGGGTACCCCGCCCAGTAGGTGTTGCTGTAGACGCCCTGCGAGGTGCCGCCGGTGTGGTTCTCGTCCGCGTTGATCGGGCCGGTCGAACCGGGCTGGCTGACGAAGGAGTTGGCCTTGGTCTTGGCCCAGTCGAAGAGCGCGGTGAGGGTGGCGTTGTCGGTGCTGATCTGCGGGTCGTTGGGGGCCGACCGGGTGACGGTGACGTCGTCGGCGTTCACCCAGCCGCCCGCCGCCGAGCCGATCACCAGCGCGACGGTGTCTCCGGCCTTCACCTGGATGCGCGGCACGGTGTACTGGGCGTAGACGGCCTGGGCGGGCAGGGTGACCGAGCCGGCGGTGCTGCCGTTGACGGCGACGGAGAGCGTGGCGCCGGCCGCGCCGGTGGCGATCCAGGCGCTGAAGTCGTAGCTGCCGGCCACGGGGGCGGTACTGCTCTGGCTGATCGTGTAGCCCGTTCCGGCGTCCAGGTAGGCCAGTTGGCTGCCGCGGTGCGGGTTGTTGGCGGCGGTGCCGGCGTGCGCGCTGAAGGTCCAGCCCGTGCCGCCCTGTTCGAAGCCGGGGTTGGCGAGGACCAGCGGGTCGGCGCGCTTCAGCAGCCACTCCTGGTTGGGTCCGCCGCCGCAGGTGAACTGCTGGATCTGCACGCCGGGGGTGCTCGAGCCGTAGGGCAGGTCCAGGCAGAGCGCGCTGTTCTGCGGGTGGATCACGGTGCTGCCGTCGGCGGCGATGCCGAGGGTGAACTGCTCGTTGGCGCCGCCGTTACAGGCCCACTCGATCAGCGCGGCGCCCGAACCGGTGGAGCCGCCGCTGACGTTGAGGCAGGAGTCGGCGTTGGCGCGGTCGGCGATGGTGTAGCCGCCGCTGCCGTTGGCGGTCAGCTGCCAGCGCTGGTTGAGCAGGCCCTGGCAGGGCTGCTGCACCACGGGGGTGAGGTTGGCGGTGCCGGCCCACTGCCCGCCCAGGCAGAGGCCGGAGGCCGCGGAGGCCAGGGTGTAGGAGCCGCCGGAGACCACGGCGTCGCTCGCGGCGCGGGCCGCGCCGGCCGGCAGCAGGGTGAACGCGCCGGCGGCCAGCGAGACCAGGCCCAGGTGGGCGTGGGGCCTGCGGCTCTTGAGGTAGGACATGGGGATCCTCCTGGGGGGTGGGGGACGCGCCGGCGTGCGGGGGTGGGGTGCCGCCGGTCGCGGTGAGGGTGCGCCGGAGCGCCGCTCAGTCGAGCGGGCGCCGGTCGTGGTGGGGGGCGGTCGTGCCGCGCACGACCACCTCGGGTTGGAACATCAGCTCGCCGGTGGGTACCTGACGCTCCGTCATCAGCTGCGCCAGGCCCCGGGCGACGGCGGCGGCAAGCCGGTCGACGGGCTGGCGGACGGTGGTCAGCGGCGGGTCGGTGAACTCCATCAGCGGGCCGTCGTCGTAGCCGATGACGGAGACGTCCTCGGGCACGGCCAGGCCCTGGCGGCGGGCGGCCCGGATCGCGCCGAGCGCCATCTGGTCACTACAGGCGACGATCGCGGTGGCGCCGCCGGCGATCAGCTGGTCGGCCGCGAACCGGCCGCCCTCCACCGTGTAGCTCTGCCGGACCACCAGGTCGGTCCCGCCGAGGCCGAGGGCGGCCATCGCGGCCCGGTAGCCGGCCACCCGCCGGTCGGCGGGCCGGTTGCCGGCCGGGCCGGCCGCCATACCGATCCGGCGGTGGCCCAGCTGGTGCAGGTGGCGCACCGACAGCTCGGCCGCGTAGCCGTCGTCGGTCGAGTAGGCGATCGAATGACCGCCCGCCAGCCGGCCGTTGATGCAGACATAGGGCACGCCGCGGCTCTCCAGCAGCTGGAGCACCTCGGGCTCGACCACGTCCAGGGTGTTGCTCGCGGAGCAGAAGACGATGCCCACGGCGCCCAGGTCGAGCAGCGACCTGAGGTAGTCGCGCTCCTGCACCCCGCCGGGCAGCGACGGGCAGATCACGGCCCGCAGGCCGTGCGGGGCCAGCGCGATCCCGATCTTCTCGGCGAGCACGCCGAAGATCGGTATCGACAGCCCCGGGGTGATCACCCCGACGATGCCGCCGGTGGTGACGCCGCGTTCGTAGCCGAGCGCGTCCAGCGCCTGCTCGACCACCTGGCGGGTCTTCTGCGAGACACCGTTCTTCCGGTTCAGCACCCGGCTGACGGTGGCCACGCTGACGCCCGCGCGCTCGGCCACCTCGGTGATCCCGACCTTCTCCTGCTGCACCGCAACCCCCTGGTCGTGGTCGTCCTGTGTGGTGGGTCAGACCTCGGTGAGGCGGCCGAGGCCGCCGGGGGGCACCGGGAGGCGGTGGACCCCTTCGCCGAGCGTGAGGGTGACTGCCGGCTGCGGGCGGCCGGCGGCGTCCCACCGGTCCAGCCGCAGGATGCGGTCCGGGCCGGTCAGTTCGGCGAGCAGCCGGTCGGCGGCGGTGGCGTTGACCAGGGTCAGGCCGGGCAGTTCCGCGCTCGCCGCCGCCAGCGGGCGGTCGGTGAAGGCGGTGATCACCTGCCGGTCGCCGTGCCGGGCGGTGATCTGCGGGTAGAGCTCGTCGGGGCGGCCGGGCTCGTAGTGGCCGCCGAGCAGGACCTCGCGCAGTTCGCGCCAGGTGGCCAGCCAGAAGGCCAGCGTCTGCCGGTGCGGCTGGGACATCTCGCTGAGCCTGGCCGAGACCTGCGGCACGGCGTGGAAGGCGCCGAGCAGCTGGCGGGCGACCGTCTCCGGCTCCGCCCGCGGGTCCCACATCATCGGGTCCGAGTGCACCGCGCCACCGGGGGCGAGCAGCGCGATGTCCAGGGTGCGGACCCGGTTGGCCACCGTGTCGGCGGGGCAGTCGTTGGCGCGCAGCTGGTTGCCGAACGCCGCCATCGCCGGGCCGGTGTAGGGCTGGCGAAGCTCGATGACGAACTCGTCCCCGCGCAGCGCGTGCAGCTCCTCGCGCAGCCGGGTGAGCAGCGCGGCCATCGCCTCGCCGACGTCGTGGACGTAGCCCGGGCCGGCGTCCGCGGGGGCGGGTGCGCCGGTGTACGCGGCGGCGGCCTCGTCCAGGAAGTCGACCTTGAGACCGTCCAACCCGTAGTCGGCGACGGCGGCGCAGCAGGTCCGCACGAGGTGCTCGCGCACCTCGGCGTGCCGGGGGTCGAGGATGCGGCAGTCCAGGGTTCGGCTGTAGTGGGGCGCGAGGTGCGCCAGCTCGCCGTGGGCGGCGGAGCGTTCGCCGAGCAGCAGCGGGGCGATCCAGGCGGTGTAGCGCAGGCCCAGCGCCCGGACGGCGGCAACGTGGGCGGCCAGGTCGGGGAACTTGGCCGGGTCGGCGCGCCAGTCGCCGCAGCCGGAGTAGCCGCGGCCGCTGCCGTGCAGCTGCCAGCCGTCGTCCAGGTAGAGCTGGCCGAAGCCGAGTTCGGCGGCCAGCCCGGCCTCGCGCTCGACCTCGGCCTCGTTGACGTCCTGGGTGAACGCGTACCAGGTCGAGTAGACCGGGGTGCGGCCGAACTCCGGTGTGGGCAGCGGGGTGAAGCCGGACCGGGTGCCGTACCAGTCGCGCAGTTCGCGCAGCGCGGCGGCGTGCGACCGGCCGGGGGCGGCCAGGCGCAGGCGCAGCGGGGTGTCCGGGGTGAGGCGGCAGCGCAGCCAGACGCCGAACCGCTTGTGCTCCTCGGAGACGCCGAACCGCACGGCGGTCTGCCGGACGGTGCGGTCGGCCGCGAAGGCCAGCAGCGCCGACCCGTGGCTGTCGTAGAGCACTCCGGCCGGGGCCGAGTCGATCAGCGAGACCGCGCGCCACGGGGACCAGTCGGCGGGGAGCGTGCGTGCCCAGCCGGCGTCGGGGTGCCAGTAGCCGGCCGCGTCGCCGAGCGGCACGTCCAGCCGGACGGTCACCTCGGTCGGGGCGGCCGCCGTCAGCAGGGCCGTTGAGCCGTCCGCCGTCAACTCGACCGTTCCGCCGGTCTGCACGGTGACGCAGGTGCCGTGCAGCTCCAGGCTCGCGGCACCGGGGTGCCAGTGGTCGGGGGTGAAGGTGGGCAGGGCGGCGGTGTCGATGGAGCCGGTCTCCACTGGAGGCCTTTCTGCGGGGATGGGTTCCCAGGTCACTGCTTGACGGCGCCGGCCAGCATGCCGGAGACGAAGTGCTTCTGGAGGAAGAGGAACAGCACGGCCATCGGGATGGCTCCGGCGGCGGTGCCGGTGAGGAGCTGGCCGTAGTCCACGTCGGAGCTGCCGGTCAGCGAGGCCAGCGAGACGGGGATGGTGTACGAGCTGGGGTCGCGCAGCACGACCAGCGGCCAGAGGAAGTCGTTCCACTGGAACAGGAAGAGGAACATCGCCAGCGCGGCGAGGTTGGGCCGCATGGTGGGCAGCGCGACCTTGAAGAAGAGCCGCAGCTCGCCGCAGCCGTCGATCCGCCCGGCCTGCAGCAACTCGTCCGGCAGCGACTTCATCGACTGGCGCATCAGGAAGATCCCGAACGGCAGCGCCAGGTTGGGCAGCAGGACGGCCTGGTAGGTGTTGAGCCAGCCCAGGTTCACCATCATCTTGAACAGCGGCACGATCGTCAGCTGCGAAGGCACGACGAGGGCGAGCAGCAGGACCGAGAAGAGGAAGCCGCGGCCGCGGAACCTGTACTTGGCGAAGCCGTAGCCGGCCAGCGTGCAGACGATGCCGCCCAGCAGGGTGTAGGCACCGGCGATCAGCACCGAGTTGAGCACCACCCGGCCGAAGCCCACCGAGGCCTGGAGGTGGGACAGGTTGGCGCCGAGCTGGTCGCCGGGCAGCAGCTTGGGCGGGCGGGTGAAGATCTGCTGGGAGCTGTGGGTGCTGGCGACGACCAGCCAGTACAGCGGGGCCGCGGTCAGCGCGAGCAGCACCAGCAGGGCCGCGGTGAGCAGGACTTGGCCGCGGGCGGTGGCGCGGAAGGCGGGGCCGGTCAGGGCCATCTCAGTCCTCCTCCTTGGCGAGCTTGATCTGGACGAGACCGAAGACGGAGATGATCAGGACCATGGCGTAGCCGATCGCACTGGCGTAGCCGAAGTCGAAGTAGCGGAAGCCGGTCTGGTAGAGGTAGACGCCGATGGTGGTGGTGGCGTTGTCGGGTCCGCCGCCGGTCATGATGAACGGCTCGTCGAACAGTTGCAGCGTGCCGATCGTCGACAGCACCGTGGTCAGCACGAGCGCGGGGCGCAGGCCCGGCAGGGTGATGTGCCAGAACCGGCGCCAGGCGCTCGCGCCGTCCACCGCGGCGGCCTCGTACTGCTCGTCCGGGATGCCCTGGAGGCGGGCCAGGTAGATGACCGCGTTGTAGCCGGTGTAGTGCCAGGTCAGCGCGAGCATCACGGAGACCTTGGCCCAGAACGGGTCGGTCAGCCAGTGCACTTCGGGCAGTCCGAGGGTGTGCAGCAGCCAGTTGACGGCGCCCGAGTCGGGGTTGAGCAGGGCGCCCATCATCAGGCCGTAGGTGACCAGGCCGGTCACCACGGGCAGGAAGAACCCGAGCCGGAACAGCGGCTTCCAGCGCAGCAGCGCCGAGTTGAGCGCCACGCCCAGCCCGAGGGCGAGGACGAGCATGACCGGGACCTGGATGACCAGGATCTCCAGGGTGTTGCCCAGTGCCTTCCAGAACAGCGGGTCGTGCACCAGCCGTTGGTAGTTCCCGAGCCCTGCCCAGCTCTGTGCCATCCCCTCCGTGTGGTACAGGCTGAGCAGGAACGACCAGCCGATCGGATACAGCCGGAACGCCGCGAACAGGGCCAGCGCGGGGAGGACGAACAGGTACGGTGCCGCCTTGGCGCCGTTCCAGCGCGGCCCGCGCGCGGCCTTCGGCTCGGCCGGACCGCCGGGCGCGCCCGGCCGCTTCGGCCGCTTCGGCCGCAACGAGTCGATCACGGTGCCGCTCACGCCTGCGACCTCTTGGTCTGCTGGGCGAGCTGGTTGGCGGCGTCCTTGAGCACGGTGGCCGGGTCGGCGCCCTGGAGCAGGACCTTGGTCTGGGCGTCGTCGACGAGCTTCAGCGCGCGCGGGTAGTCGGAGGTGTAGTTGGTGGGGGCGGAGGGCTGGGTGAGCTCCTGGATGAACACCTCGGCGTACTTCTGGCCGCCGAAGAAGGGCTCGGGCTGGTGGAAGACCGGGTCGTCGTAGGCCTTGAGCAGGGCGGGGAAGATGCCCTTGTCCTTGAAGATCTGCACCTGGGACTCGGGCCGGGTGAGCGCGAACTCGGCGAAGGCGAAGGCGGCCCGCTGGTTCTTGCTGGTCCCGGCCACGGCCAGGTGGGTGGAGTTGACGATCGCCGAGCGCGAGCCGCCCGCGGTGACCGCCGGCGGCAGCATGACCCGCCAGTCCCCGCTGCTGTCGTTGGCGAAGGTCGCCATGTAGCCGCCGTACCAGGCCGGGTCGGGGCAGAGCGCGACCTTGCCGGCCTTCACGGCGGCGTCGTAGGTGGAGGTGCCGGGCGAGCCCTGCACGTCGACCACCAGGCCGGCGTCGTTCAGCTCCTTGATCAGGGTCAGCGCCCGCACCGCCTCGGGCGAGTTGACGGTGATCTTGCCGTCCAGGTTGAACAGGAAGGTGCCCTGCAGCTGCATCAGCAGCTGGAGCAGGTTGGCGGAGTCGGCGGCGGAGGCGGACTTGTCGATGGCGACCAGGCCGGTGCCGGTGGCGGTCTTGACCTTCTTGCCGGCGGCGATCACGTCGTCCCAGGTGCCCAGCGTCGCGGGGTCCACGCCGGCCTTCTTGAAGAGGTCGTCGCGGTAGTAGAACCCGGCCGCGTTGGCCTCCCAGGGCAGGGCGTAGACCTTGTCGCCGCGCGAGACGGTCTGCCACATGCCGGGCGCGAAGGCGTTGGCGTACTGGCTCGCGCCGAGCTTGGAGAGGTCGGCCAGGCCGCCGGGGAACTTCTCGATGTAGTTGGGCAGGTAGTCCACGCCCAGGTGCAGCACATCGCCCAGGCCCTGGCCGCCGGCCTCCATCCCGATGGTGATCTTGTCCCAGATCGCCGGGTTGCCGATGTCCTGGACGGTGACCTTCACCTTGGGGTGCACGGCGTTGAACCCTGGTACCAGTGACCGCAGTTCGGCCGCCGGGTTCTTCCAGCTCCAGACCGTGACCGAACCCGACAGCTCACCCGAGCCGCCCGAGTCGCCACCGGTGTTGCTGGAACCGCTGCAGGCCGCGAGAACCGAGGACCCGCCGGCGAGCACCGCCGCGGCGCCCAGGCCCTTCAGGAACCCCCGACGGCTCGGCTCGCCCGCGATTCTCTTCACCATGTCCGGTCTTCCTTCCTTGGAGCGCGGAGCCCCGCCGCACTACGGGGCCGGGGGACGCGCCTGGTCCAGTCGGCGCCGCTCGGCAGCCGCTGCGCCGCCTGGATGCCCGGCGACTGATGAGGAAGGTAGTCATCCGCACAGAAGTAAACAAGAGGTTTCGTCAGATTTTCGTCGCATCATGCGAAAACGTTACGGATAGCACGTCAGATTCTGACTGGTCAGACATCACCCCACCGCGCTGAGCTTGCGAAACGCGTGAGGTCCAGGTGACAGCAGGCCGCCCTCGGACACCCGTAGTGAGCGTTCAGTTCTGATGAGTTGTGTTCAGTTCGCCGCGGCGCAGGCCGGCATGGAGCCCGGCACAGCACCCAGCACGGCACGGCCGGCGGCCGAGGCGGCGGCGCCGTCGGGATCGGTGCAGACCGCGTCGACCTCCTCCAGCGCGGCGAACTGCGCCAGCGAGCAGGTGCCGAAGGCCGCCGGTTCGGCGAGCAGCACCCGCCGCCGGGCGGCCCGGAAGAGGTGGTGGCGCAGCTCGGCGTCGTCGAGGTCACGGACCGTCAGCCCGGCCGCGGGCTCGGCGCCGACGCAGTCCACGTACGCGGCGTCCAGCCGCACGGTGTCCACCGCGGCGACCGCGAGCGGTCCGACCAGCAGGTCGCCGGGGCCGCGCTGGCCGCCGGTGATGATCACATCGGGCGCGCCGCGCCGCCGGTCCAGGATCGCGGCGATCCGCAGCGAGTTGGTGATCACGGTCAGCCCCTCACGGCCGACCAGCTCCTCGGCCAGTGCCTCGGCGAGCGGGCCGCCGGTGAGGCCGACGGCGCTGTCGGGCCGCACGGTGGCCGCGGCTTCGGCCGCGATCGCCCGCACGCCGGGGAGTGCCGTGGCCTGCGCCGGGCGGGGCGGCGGCTCGGCGCCGACCGCCCCGCCGTGCACCCGCAGCGCGCACCCCTCGGCCTCCAGCACGGCCAGGTCACGCCGCACGGTGACCGGGGAGACCGCCCAGTGCCGGCTCACCTCGCCGGTGCGGACCATGCCGCGCCGGCGCAGCTCGGCCCGGATCCAGTCCCGCCGCTCGCAGCCGAAGACGGCATCGGCCTCCGAGACCGCCGAGACCGCCGATTCGCGCCCAGCGCGGTCGGGGTAACGGTCGGGGTAGCGGTCGGGGTTGCGTGCTCCGCCGGCTGGCGAGTCGGCCATGACCGGCCCCTCCTCTTTCGGCCTGGCGCGGTGGACGCGCCTGAACAGCTGTCAAGGAAGGTAGTGAAGCGCACAGACCAGGACAAGTCCTTTCACGCACTTTTCGCTGTGCAGAGCGAAAATCATGGTCGGATCCGGCTCGCCCGCCCCTCCAGGTAGCGCCGCTCGGCGAGGCTGGCGGTGGCCTTGGCGGCCTGCCGGTACTGCTCGTGGGCGCCGGCCAGGTCGCCGGTGCGCTCCAGCAGGTGCGCCCGGACGGCGGGCAGCCGGTGGTTCCCGGCCATCCGGGTGTCGCCGTCCAGGGCGGCCAGCAGGGCGAGCCCGGCCGCGGGGCCGGCGGTCTCGGCCAGCGCGATCGCCCGGTTGAGGGTGACCACCGGGTTGGGCGCGATCCGTTCCAGGATCAGGTAGAGCGCGTGCACCTGGGCCCAGTCGGTCTCCTCCGCCTCGGCGGCGTCGGCATGGGTGGCGGCGATGGCGGCCTGCAGCACGTAGGGCCCCAGCGCGGGGCCGGCCAGCGCGGCCTTGACCAGCGCCATGCCCTCCGCGATCAGCGCGCCGTCCCACTGCCCGCGGTCCTGCTCGGCCAGCGGCACCAGGTCGCCGGCCGGGGTGGTCCGGGCCGCCCGGCGGGCGTGGGTGAGCAGCATCAGCGCCAGCAGCCCGGTCACCTCGTCGTCCTCGGGCAGTCGGGCCTGCACCGCCCGGGCCAGCCGGATCGCCTCCCGGGCCAGGTCGGCCCGCTCCAGCGCGCTGCCGGAACTGGCGGTGTAGCCCTCGTTGAAGATCAGGTAGAGCACGTGCAGCACCACCCGCAGCCGGGCCTGCCGCTCCTCCCCCGCAGGAAGCACGAACTCGCTGCCCGCGGCGCGGATCCGCTGCTTGGCGCGGCTGATCCGGGCGGCCATGGTCGCCTCGGGGACCAGGAACGCGCGGGCGATCTCGGCGGTGGTCAGGCCGCCGACGGCACGCAGGGTGAGCGCGGTCTGCGAGGCGGGGGTGAGCACCGGGTGGCAGCAGAGCAGGAGCAGCACCACGGTGTCGTCGGTGTCCGGCACCTCCTCGGGCGGCACCTCCAGGGCGGTCGCGGTCTCCCGCTCCCGGCGGGCCCGGTCGCTGCGCAGCTGGTCGACCAGTCGCCGGGTGGCGACCGTCAGCAGCCAGCCGCGCGGATTCTCCGGCAGGCCCTCGCCCGGCCACTGCAGGGCGGCGGCGAGCACGGCCTCCTGCACCGCGTCCTCGCAGCTCTCGAACTGCCCGTGCCGGCGGACCAGGGTCCCGAGGACCTGCGGCGAGAGCTCCCGCAGCAGGTCCTCGACGGTCGGCGTGATGGTCATGCCTCCAGGTTGCCGCACTGGAACATCACCTGGCGCAGTTCCACGCCCAGTCCCTCGATCGCGGCGTCGGGGATCTTCGCGGCCAACTCGACCGCCCGGTCCCGGTCCTCGCAGTCGATCAGGTAGAAGCCGCCCAGGTGCTCCTTGGCCTCCAGGAACGGCCCGTCGGTCACCACCGTCCTGCCGTCCCGCACGCTGACCACGGCGGACCGCGAGGGGTCGGCCAGCGCCTGGGTGGTGACCAGTTCGCCGGAGGCCTTCAGCTCCTCCAGGAAGGCCGCGTGGCCGGCGCCGACCGCCGCCTTCTCCTCGTCGGTGAGCGCGTCCAGCACGGCCGGGTTGATGTGCAGGCCGATCAGGAACTGCATGGCGTCCTCCTGGTTCTCGCGGGCTCCGGTCGGTGCCCTTTCGGCGGTGGGTCGGAGCCGACGGCGCGGTCTTGACATCCCCGGCACGGGTTTCGCGGAAAGTTCCCGCCGCCCCTCCGGTAGCGTGGCCGCGTGTCCCGGCCGGATCGGCCGGGGGCCGGTCGAGTGACGGTCGTGCAACGTGTTGCGTTCCCGGTCCCGGCACGGCGTCCATTCAGCGAGTACACATCTGGACTCCCCCGGTTGGCCACCTCGATGCCAGCCGGAGCGGCGAGAAATCAGGCGCCAGGCATTCCACCTGCCGCACGCCCCCGCCGGAGGACTCCGCCATGACCGTAACTCCGCTGCGCCCGGCTCCCGCCTCCGTGGCGCCACCCCGCTACGAACTCGCCTTCGCCAAGGACCTCGACGACGTGCGCGGCGCCCAGCGCCTGCGCCACCAGGTCTTCGCCGAGGAGATGGGCGCCGTCCTCGACAGCCCGCTGCCCGGCCTGGACATCGACCCGTTCGACGACTTCTGCGACCACCTGCTGGTCCGCGACCTGGAGACCGAGACGGTGGTCGGCACCTACCGGCTGCTCCGCCCGTCCCAGGCCGCGCTGGCCGGCCGGCTCTACTCGGACAGCGAGTTCGACCTCTCCCGGCTCGCCGGCCTGCGCCCCGACCTGGTCGAGGTCGGCCGCTCCTGCATCGCCCCCGAGCACCGCGGCAACGGCGCGGTGATCAACCTGATGTGGGCCGGCATCGCCCGCTACCTGGTGGACACCGGCCACGAGTGGGTGGCCGGCTGCTGCTCGGTCCCGCTCGACGACGGCGGCGCCTCGGCGGCCACCGTCTGGGACACCGTCTCGGCCAAGTACCTGGCGCCGGAGGAGTACCGGGTGACGCCGCTGCGCCCCTGGGACCCGGCCGGCCGGGCCCGCGCGCCCCGCACCCCGGTGCCCGCGCTGCTCCGCGGCTACCTGCGGCTGGGCGCCTGGGTCTGCGGCACGCCCGCGCACGACCCGGACTTCAACGTCGCCGACCTGTACGTGCTGCTCTCGCTGCGCCGGACCGACCCGCGCTACCTGCGGCACTTCCTGGGCGAGGCGTGAACGCGCGGCGGCTGACCGGGCCGGGCGCGGAGGGCCGATGAGTGCCTGGATGCCGACCGCACCGTGCACGCCCGAGGACTGCGTGGAGCGGCCGGCGGCCGCCGTGGGACCGCTCCGCCGGGCCGTGCGGATCGCGGCGTTCGCCGGGTCGCTGGTCGGCGGCCTGGCGCTGGTGCCGGTCGGCCGGTGGATCCCGGCGCGGCTGCGGGACCGGCTGATCCGGTCCTGGTGCCGGCTGCTGCTCGGCTCGCTCGGGGTGCGGGTGCGCACCGGCGGCGCGGTGGACCGCGGGCCGGGGCTGCTGGTGGCCAATCACATCTCCTGGCTGGACATCCTGTTGATCGCCGCGGTGGCGCCGGGCCGGATGCTGGCCAAGACCGAGGTCGGGCACTGGCCGGTGCTCGGTCCGCTGATCGGCCGGGGCGGCACGCTCTTCATCGACCGGGAGCGGCTGCGCTCCCTGCCGGGCACGGTGGCCGAGATCGCGGCGGCGCTGCGGCGGGGCGAGCGGGTGGTGGTCTTCCCCGAGGGCAGCACCTGGTGCGGCCGGGCGGGCGGGCGGTTCCGGCCGGCGCTCTTCCAGGCCGCGATCGACGCGGACGCGCCGGTCCGTCCGATGACACTGCGCTACCGACTGGCGGACGGCGGCCCGACCACCACGCCCGCCTTCGTGGGCGACGACGCGCTGGGCCCGTCGATCTGGCGGGTGCTCGCCCTGCGCGGACTGGTGGCGGAGGCGGTCTTCGAGCAGCCGCTGCCGGCCGGCGCCTGGCAGGGCGGTTTCCGCGCCCAGGGCCGGCGCGAACTGGCCCGGGCCGCCCAGGCCGTGGTGGACCGCCACCGCGACGGCGTGGTCCGGCCGGCTGACCGGGACTCAGGAACCTACGCGGGAAACAGCGCAGGAAACACCGCAGAAAACAGTGAAGGCAAGCGACTCGAACCCATCGCTTGCCACTCCTAACGTATACCGCACCGGGGGCCTTGCCGCAAGGCCCCCCGTCTCCCGCACAATCGCTCTCCTGACCCGGTACCGGCGGATGTGGGAGAGGCACGACGTGCGCGAGGAAGCGACCACCAGCGAAGCGGCGAGCAGCGCCTTCGACCTGCCCGAGCGGCTGGCCGCCAAGGCCGATCCGGCGCTGATCGCGGCCGACGAGCGGCAGTTCGAGGCCATCGCGGCCGCCCTGGCGCGGACCGTCGCCGAGCTGTCGGAGCAGCTGGAGACGGTGCTCCGCGCGCCCGGCGGCGCGGGCCGCGCGGCGATGGACCGGGACGCCGAGGTGCACCGGCTGACCGGCCGGCTGCGGGCGCTGCGCCGGTTCGGCCTGGACCTGTGCCTGGGTCACATCGCGGGCGCGGACGGCGCGGAGCCGCTGTACATCGGCCGGCTCGGGCTGACCGACGCCGACGGGCGCCGGCTGCTGGTGGACTGGCGCTCCCCCGCCGCCGAGCCGTTCTTCGCGGCCACCCACGCCAACCCGATGGGCCTGGCCAGCCGGCGCCGCTACCGCTGGACCGACGGCCGGGTGACCGACTTCTGGGACGAGGTGTTCACCCCCGAGGGCCTGACCGCGCGGGCCGCGCTGGACGACCAGTCGGCCTTCATCGCCGGCCTGGGCGCCAACCGCTCGGAGCGGATGCGGGACGTGCTGGCCACCATCCAGGCCGACCAGGACGCGATCATCCGGGCCTCCTCGCGCGGCGCGCTGGTGGTGGACGGCGGCCCGGGCACCGGCAAGACCGTGGTGGCGCTGCACCGCACCGCCTACCTGCTGCACGCCGACCCGCGGCTCGGGCAGCGCCGCGGCGGGGTGCTCTTCGTCGGCCCGCACCAGCCCTACCTGGACTACGTCGCCGATGTGCTGCCCAGCCTGGGCGAGGACGGCGTGCGCACCTGCACCGTGCGCGACCTGGTGCCCGAGGGCGCGACGGCGCCCGAGGAGCCCGACCCGGAGGTGGCCCGGCTGAAGGCCTCGGCCGGCTGGGTGCAGGCGGTCGACCGGGCGGTGCGGATCTACGAGGAGCCGCCGACCGAGCCGCTGACGGCGTCGACGGACTGGGTCGACGTCCGGGTCACCGCCGCGGACTGGGCCGAGGCCTTCGAGGCCCGCGACCCGTCCGTCCCGCACAACGAGGCCCGCGAGCAGGTGCTGGACGAGCTGCTGTCGATCCTGGTGGAGCAGTACGAGGACGACGAGGAGGTGCCGCCGGAGCTGCTGCGCCGCGCGCTGCGCCGGGACCCGGAGCTGGTCGGCGCGCTGCACAAGGCCTGGCCGCTGCTGGAGCCGGCCGACCTGGTCGGCGACCTCTGGACGGTCCCCGCCTACCTGCGGCTCTGCGCGCCCTGGCTCTCCGCCGAGCAGGTGCGCGCGCTGCAGCGCCCGGACGCCCAGGCCTGGACGGCCGCCGACCTGCCGCTGCTGGACGCGGCCCGGCGGCGGCTCGGCGATCCGGGCGCGGCCCGCCGGCAGCAGCGCAGGCGGGCGGCCGAGGCCGCCGAGCGGGACCGGATGGCGGACGTGATCGCCGACCTGGTGGCGGCCGACCCGGACGGCGAGGGCGCGGTGACCATGCTGCTGCACCAGGACCTCAAGGACACCCTGGTGGACGACACGGCGCTGCCGGGCGCCGAACACGACCGGCTGGCCGGCCCGTTCGCGCACATCGTGGTGGACGAGGCGCAGGAGCTGACCGACGCCGAGTGGCAGATGCTGCTGCAGCGCTGCCCGTCGCGCAGCTTCACCGTCGTCGGCGACCGGGCGCAGGCCCGGCAGGGCTTCGCCGAGTCCTGGCGGGAGCGGCTGGCCCGGGTCGGCCTGGACCGGGTGGAGGTGGCCCCGCTGGCCGTCAACTACCGCACCCCGGCAGAGGTGATGGCGGAGGCGGAGAAGGAGATCCGGGCCGCGCTGCCGGACGCCAACGTGCCGGTCTCGATCCGCACCGACGGCCTGCCGGTGCGCCACGGCGCGGCGGCCGATCGGGACGCGGTGCTCGGCGAGTGGCTGGCCGCCCACCCGGAGGGGGTGGCCTGCGTGATCGGCGACCCGTCCTTCGCCGGGCTGCCCCGGGTCCGCTCGCTCACTCCGCAGCTGGCCAAGGGGCTGGAGTTCGACCTGGTCCTGGTGGTGGAACCGGCGGCCTTCGGCGAGGGCGTGGCGGGTGCGGTGGACCGCTACGTCGCGACGACCAGGGCGACCCGGCAGCTGGTGCTGCTCGGCTGACCGCCCGACCCGCACTCACCCGTTCCGTCCAACGGCCTTGCGGCGCTAGCGGCCTGATCGATCGTCGGCTCGGAGCAGCGACCGCAGCAGGACCGCCACGGCCAGCCCCCCGAGCAGCAGTAGGGTGCCGGTCAGTCCTCCTCGGGCTCCTCGGCGTCCCACTGCTCGTTGTTGCGCTGCGCGGTCTCCAGCGCCCGGGAGGCCTGCTCCGGCGAGTCGAACGGCCCCAGCCGCTCGCGCGCCGGGCAGTGCCGGCCGCGCTCCACCCGGTGGTGCTCGAGGCAGTAGTACCACTGCTGCGGCAGACCGGTCTCGCCGTCGATCTCGATGCCCGCGGACATCGCACCTCCCGTGCTCGCTGACGCTGCTCCCTGCGCCGATCCTGCGTCAGGGCGGGCCGGGGCGCCCGCCGCACTGCGCCGAACCGGGCGGCGGGGCGGGTGCCGGACCCGTCAGCGCTGCGCCGTGATCAGTCCGGCCGCGGATGCGCACCAGCACCTCGGTATCGGCGGGCACCTGTCGAACGGTCATCGATCCTCCTGATCGGTCGTCACCACCCTGCACCGCCGGCGGCCCCCCTGCCGAGGGCCGAAGGTCCCGGATCGCGGGCGACCGAAGTCCCGCCGCCCGCCCGGATTTCCGCACCGCGGGCGAAAGGGGAATTCCCGATCCCGTTTCGGTGCATTCCGTGACCATAGATCGATACGCCACTCGAATCCGGCCGGAAATCGACCTTCCCCGCAGGGAGCCGACGGAATGTCAGATCGGCTGTTCCCTTTCTCTGAACGGTCGTCTACTATCGATCCACGGGCCGGAAACGCCGACTGCTGCCGTCTATTCGAGGTGGAGGTGGTGAGGATGGGATACCAGCGCCGACTCCGGCGGGACCCATTCGAATACCTCAGCGAACTCCGTGAGCAGTATCCCGACGGAATGCTCCGGCTGCCCTGGGGCGGCTGGTGCGTCAGCGATCCCGGGGCCGCCGAGGAACTGCTGCGCGGCCCGGAGTTCAACGGGGGCCGGTCCGGCTTCTTCGGCGACCTGCTGCCGACCAGGGAGTCCCAGGTCGCCGTGGGCCACGCGGTCCGTGACGAGCTGCGCTCCCGGCTGCCGGAGTACCGCGCCGCGCTGGCCCGGGAGGCGGCACTGCTGCCGGCCCGCAGCCGGTGGCCGGAAGCGGCGACCGACCTGGTGCACCACGCGCTCGCCGATCTGCTGCTGCGCCCGGACTCCCCCGCGCAGCTGCGTGCGTTGATGAACAAGGCGGTGCACGGCGGGGTGCTCTTCCAGGCGCCGGGCGTCTGGCAGCGGGCCTGGGCGGAAATCCTCCGGGCCCGCTTCATCGAGGCACTGACCGAGCACATCGGTCAGCGTCACAAGGATCGTTCGACCAGGAACCGTGATGTGTTGGACGCGGTGCTCGGCTCCGTTCCCGAGGGGCTGGCGGACCGGACCGCGGCCGAGGTCTTCCTGCTGGTGTTCCGCTCGGTGGTGGCGCCGGTCAGCGCCTCGCTGGCCTGGGCCGTGCTCCTGGCCGCCACCCGCCAGGAGGGCGGCGGGCCGCTGCCCTGGCCGGCCGACCAGGTGGTGCGGGAGGCGCTGCGGCACCGGCCGATGGTCTGGATGGTCGGCCGCAGCTGCCCGCACGCCGCCGAGCTGGCCGGGCGGACGATCCCGGCGGGCGAGGTGGTCTCGGTCAGCCCCTACCTGCTGCACCACGACGAGCGGGTCTGGCCGGACCCGCAGGAGTTCCGCCCCGAGCGCTGGTCCGGGCCGCACCGGCCCGGACCCTACCTCCCCTTCGGGGCGGGCCCGTTCACCTGCGCGGGCGCGGCGGTGGCGCAGGAGTTGATGGCCGCGGCGCTCGGCGCGCTGACCGGTGGCGGTGCCCGGATCACCGTCACCGGCGGCGACCTGCGCCCGGCCATGGTGGAGGGCGCCGTGCCGCGGCCCTTCACGCTCCACCGCACCGCCCCGTAGGCCCCTGCGAGACCGGAAGGAGGTGACCGTGATGGCTGCCGTGCTGCACCGCGTCCTCAACCGCAAGCCCGCCCGCATCTGGTGGTGGCCGTAGCAGGCCCTCGGCCGGGCCCGTCCGCCCCGGGCGGGCGGGCCCGCTCCCGTGCTGTCGTGGTGTCTCCTCGCATCCCGGCCGCGGCTGCGGCAGAGTGCCCGCAGGACCACACCACCGCGGAGGACAGCCCCTTGCTCTCGACCGACTTCGCCCTCGGCGCCCCGAACTGGATCGACCTCGGCACCCCCGACACCGGGGCCGCCGCGGCCTTCTACGGCGCGGTGCTCGGCTGGGAGTTCCGGTCGGCCGGCCCCGAGGCAGGCGGCTACGGCTTCTTCACCGCCGACGGCCTGACGCTCGCCGCCGCCGGCCCGCCGGCCGAGCCGGGCGCCGCCTCCGCCTGGACCGTCTACTTCCACTCGGCCGACGCGAACGCCACCGCCGCGGCCGTCGAGCGGGCCGGCGGCCGGGTCCGGGTGGCCCCGGCGGACGTCTTCGAGGCCGGCCGGATGGCCCGGTTCACCGACCCGACCGGCGCCGACTTCGCCGTCTGGCAGCCGCGCGGGACGGCCGGCCTGGACGCCGTGAACCGGCCGGGCGCGCTCTGCTGGACCGAGCTCTACACCACCGACGGCGCGGCGGCCCGGGAGTTCTACCACGCGGTCTTCGCCTGGACCCACCAGGAGCAGCGGATCGGCGAGGAGCTGGTCTACACCCGGCTCTCCCCGGCCGGCGCCGCACCGGGCGGCGAGCTGGGCGGGCTGCTGCAGCTGCAGCAGGTCCACCTGGACGCGGGCTCCACCTCCGAGTGGCACCCCTACTTCGCGGTGACGGCCTGCGAGGAGGCCTACGCCACGGCGCTGGAGCGCGGCGCGACGGTGCTGATCCCGCCGATGGACGTGCCGGGGATGGGCCGGATGGCGATGGTCACCGATCCGTTCGGGGCGCCCTTCGCGCTGCTGGAGTCCGCGGCGGTCTGAGCGCACCGGCCCGCATAGGATGCCGATCATCACCGTCCGACCGACAGCACGGGGGAACTGATGACCGGTCAGTGGCAGGAGCTGGGCACGCCCGGCGGCATCGAGGCGTACGTCCACCGCCCGGCGGGCGAGGTGCGCGGGGCCGTGGTGGTCTGCTCGGAGCTCTACGGGGTGAACGGGTACGTGCGCGGGATCTGCGCCGAGCTGGCCGGGCTCGGCTACGCGGCCGTCGCGCCGGACTTCTACTGGCGCGACGCCCGGCGCACCGAGCTGGGCTACTCCGCCGAGGAGCGCGAGGCCGGGCTGGTGCTGATGCGGGCGCTGGACCGGGACCGGCTGGTGGCGGACTCGGCCGAGGCGCTGCACCTGGCCCGGGCCGAGGCGCGGGGCCGCGGGGTGGCGTTCCTCGGGCTGAGCATGGGCGGCCACATCGCGGTGCGGGCGGCGACGGCGCTGCGGTTCGAGCTGGCCGCCGTCTTCTACCCGGGCTGGCTGCTCAACTCGGGCATGCCGCTGGTGGGTCCGGTGCCGCCGCTGGAGAGCGCGGAGCGGATCGCCGCCAACGGGGTGTACCTGCTGGGCTTCTGCGGGGAGCTGGACCACATCCTGCCGCCGGCCGAGTGGCAGGCCGCCGAGCAGCGGCTGGCGGAGGCCGGGGTCTCGCACGAGCTGGTCACCTACCCGGACGCCCGGCACGGCTTCGCCTGCACCGACCGGCCCGCCGACCACCACCCGGCGGCCGCCGCGGACGCCTGGCAGCGGGTGCACCGGGCGCTGGGCGAACTGCTCTGACGCACCGTCAGGCCCGGCGGAACCGGCGGTTGGTCAGGTAGAGCGCGGCCATCGCGCCGATGGTGAGCAGGCCGCCGCCGGTGACGGCCCCGCCGGTGCCGACGACGGCGGCCGCCGCGCCGTGGGCGAAGCCGGCCAGCCGGGGCCCGCCGGCCGCGATCACGGTGTCCGCGCCTTGCAGGCGGCCGCGCAGGTCGTCGGTGGCGGCGGTCTGCAGCAGCGTCTTGCGGAAGACGCCGAGCGCGACCAGCGCTCCCCCGGCCAGCGCCAGCAGGGCCAGCGCGGGGGCCGGAGAGCGGGTGAGGCCGAAGCCGGCGATCGCCGCGCCCCAGAGGCAGACGGCGGCCGCCAGCGCAGCGCCGGGGCGGCGGGCCCTGGTGAAGGTGCCGGAGCAGAGGCCGGCCAGCACGCCGCCGATCGGCAGGGCCGCGTAGAGCGGGCCCAGGGTGCCGGGCCCGTAGGTCTCGCGGGCGAGCTGCGGGAGAAGGGCGTGCGGCAGGCCGAGGAAGAGGGCGGCGAAGTCGGCGAGGTAGGCGACCCGCAGCACGCCGTTGCCGGCCACCGCGCGGAACCCCTCGGCGATCTGCCGCAGGCCGACCCGGCGCACCCGCCGGCGCTGCGTCGGGGGTAGCGGGGGCAGCTTCCGGACCGCCCAGAGGGTCGCGCAGAGCGCGGCCGCGTCCGCCAGGTAGAGGGTGCGCACCCCGGCCACGGGCAGCAGCAGCCCGGCCAGCAGCGGCCCGGCGATCCCGGCGCTCCAGGAGGCGGTGGACTGCAGCGCGTTGGCGGCGGGCAGCACGGCGGCCGGCACCAGGCGCGGGGTGACGGCGCCGGAGGCGGCGGCGTTGGCCCCGAAGAGCGCCTGCTGCACCGCGACCAGCGCCAGCAGCGCCGGCACCGAGCCCGGTAGCAGGCAGGACTGCAGCCAGAGCAGTACCGAGACCGCCCCGATGCCGCCGTTGGTGACCAGCAGCATCCGCCGCCGGTCCACCGCGTCGGCGACCGCCCCGCCCCAGAGCGCCGCCACCGCCATCGGCCCGAAACCGACCAGCGCGGCCAGGCCCACCTGGGCCGAGGAGCCGGTGAGCGCGTAGATCCGCACGGGGATGCTGACCGCCGTCAGCTGCGCCCCGACCGCCGTGACCGCCCCCGCGCCCCAGACCCGCGCGAACTCCCGGTGCCGCAGCGGCGCCAGGTCCATCAGTAGCCGCATGCCCGATCGCCCCGTCCCGTTCCGTCGATGACCGGGCCGATGCTGGGGCTTGCCCCGGGGGGAAGGTCAATCAGGCCGGGCGGCGGGCCACCGTGATGATCTCGCGGCTGGCGGCGTCGACCGGCCCGCGTGCCCAGTCGCCGTAGCGGGCCTCGATCTCGAAGCCGGCCGCGGTGAGGTGGGCGTCGAGCGCGTCCGGGGCGAGGAAGCGCAGGTCCTCGGTGAGGACGCGCAGTACGGTGCCGTCGGGCAGGGCGACGGTACCGGTGATGCTGACGATCTCGCCGTCGACGCCGCTGACGTCGTGCCAGTAGCGCAGGGTGCGGCCGGAGGGCTCGGTGACCTCGCTGTGGTCGTCCGGGTTGGCCCTGCTCCAGCCTTCCCAGGCGCGGGCCTGGGGGTGGCGGGTCTCGAAGGCGAACCGGCCGCCCGGGCGCAGGGCGGCGCGGACGGCGGTGAGCGAGTCGTGCACGGCCCGGTCGGTGAGCAGGTTCTGGAAGGCGTGGCCGGTCATGGTGGCCAGCTCGAAGCCGGCGCCGGGCTGGGCCCGGTCGGCGGTGGCCTCGATCCAGTCGATGTCGGTGCGGCGGCGGGCCCGGTCCAGGGCGGCCCGGTCGGGGTCCAGTCCGGCGAGCCGGCCGGTGTGGCCGCGCTCCCGGGCCAGCCGGAGCATGGTGCCGGTGCCGCAGCCGAGGTCCAGCACCGACCGGGCGGCCATCACCAGGGGGAAGTAGAAGGCGTCCTCGGGACGGCTTTCCGGGTCCCAGGGGTTCAGCAGGTCGTAGAGGGCGGCCGCGTCGGCGTCGGAGAACATCGCGTCAGTTTCGGGCCCGGCAGGGCCGTTGGCAACGGGTTTCCCGGGGTCAGCCGGCCTCCGCCAGGGCCCGGTCCAGGCGGCGGGCGCCCTCGGCGAGCTGGTCGGTGCTCTCGGCGTAGGCGTAGCTGAGCCGCAGGCAGGGGCCGGGCGGCTCGGCGGTGAAGTACGGTCCGCCGGCCGTCACGGCGACCCCGGCGCGCAGCGCGGCGGCGGTCACCGATTCGGGGGTGAGCGCGTCGGGCAGCCGCAGCCACAGCTGGTAGCCGCCGTAGGGCAGCTGAGCGGGCATCAGCTCGGGCCGCAGCCCGGTGAGCGCGCCGGCCAGCGCGGTGCGGCGCTCGCGCAGGGCGGCGGTCAGGGCGCGCAGGTGCTGGGGCCAGGCGGGGGCGGCGACCAGTTCGAGCGCGGCCTCCTGGAGCGGGCGGGGCACGAAGAAGGCGTCGACCACCTGGACGGCGCGCAGCCGGGCCAGCGCCGGGCCGCGGGCGGCGAGCGCGGCGACCCGCAGGTTGGGCGAGGTGGCCTTGGTGAGCGAGCGGATGTGCACCACGACGCCGTCCGGGTCGTCGGCGGCCAGCGGCGCGGGCAGTGCGGGGGCGTCGGCGTGCACCAGGCGGCGGGCGAAGTCGTCCTCGACCACGAAGGCGCCGGCCGCGCGGGCGATCCGCAGGACCTCCAGGCGGCGTTCGGGGGCGAGCACGGCGCCGGTGGGGTTCTGGAAGAGCGGCTGGCAGACCAGCAGCCGGGCGCCGCTGGCGGCGAAGGCCTCGGCGAGCAGATCGGTGCGCAGCCCGTCGGCGTCCATCGGCACCGGGACGGGCCGCAGGCCGGCGGCCCGGGCGATGGCCAGGATGCCGGGATAGGTGGGCGATTCGACCAGCACGGGCGCGCCGGGCGGGGCGAGCGAGCGCAGTGCGGCGCTGAGCGCGCTCTGGCCGCCGGCCGCGATCAGCACGTCGGAGGCGGTGAGGCCGTCGGCGATGTCGCGGGCGAACCAGGCGCGCAGTTCGGGCAGGCCCTCCAGCGGCGGCCGGCTCCAGGCGCCGGGGCGCCGGCCGGCCCGTGCCAGCGCTCCGGCCAGGGCGCGTTCGGGCTGGAGCGAGGGGTGCAGGTAGCCGCTGTTGAGGTCGATCACCTCGGGCGGGGCCAGCCGCAGGCTGGCGAGCACGCCGCTGGCGTCGGTGCTGCGGACGGGCGGGGCGCCGGCCTCGGCGCTGAGCGCGACCTCCTGCCAGGAGGTGTCGCCGGCGGGGGCGGCCGTGCTCCGGCTGCCGGCCCGGAAGACGCCGGCGCCGGGGCGGGAGACCACCAGGCCCTCGGCGACCAGGGCGGCGATCGCCCGGGAGACCGTCACGGGGCTGACCTGGTGCTGCTGGACCAGGTCACGGCTGGACGGCAGCTTCTCTCCGGGAGAGTAGCGGTGGAGGTCGCGGCGCAGTGCGGCGGCGAGCTCGATGGCGGTGGTCCGGGACATGGTCAGCCCTGCTGCCGACTGCTACGCTTTTTCATGACAGCAAATGATAGCGCTATCTCCACGCGATCGATAGCGGTCGGCGGCACCTCGGTGGCGGCTCTGGCCGTGCTGCTCTTCTCCTTCAGCTTCCCGGCGACGGCCTGGGCGCTGGACGGCTTCGGCCCGTGGACGACCACCGGCCTGCGCGGGCTGCTCGCGGCCCTGCCGGCCGGCGCCTGCCTGGCCGTCAGCCGGGCGCCGTGGCCCGCGCGTTCGGATTGGCCGGGGCTGCTGGTGGTGGCGGGCGGCTGCGTGGTCGGGTTCCCGCTGCTCACCACGCTGGCCCTGCGGGCCTCCTCCACCGCGCACTCGGCGGTGGTGATCGGCCTGCTGCCGCTCTGCACGGCGGCGGTCGCGGCGCTGCGCACCCGGGTCCGGCAGCGCCGGGCGTTCTGGTGGGCGGCGCTGGCGGGCGCGGCGGCGGTGCTGGGCTTCACGCTGCAGCAGAGCGCCGGGCGGCCGGGGCCGGCCGACGCCCTGCTGGGCGCGTCGCTGCTGGTCTGCGCGGCGGGGTACGCCGAGGGCGGGCGCCTGGCGCGGCGGATGCCCGGCTGGCAGGTGATCGCCTGGGCGGTCGTGCTGGCGCTGCCCGCCACCGCGCTGACCTGCGCGCTGGCACTGCCGGCCGAGCCGGTCCGGCTGACGGCGCACGGCCTGGCCGGGCTCGGCTACCTGGCGATCGTCTCGCAGTTCGGCGCGTTCGTGCTCTGGTACCGGGGCATGGCCGCGATCGGGGTGCCGAAGGCCAGTCAGCTCCAGCTGGCGCAGCCGCTGCTGACGCTCTGCTGGGCGGTGCTGGTGCTGGGTGAGCGGCTGCCGGCGGCGGCGGCGGTGACGGCGGTGCTGGTGGTGGCCTGCATCGCCGTCACCCAGCGGCGCTAGACGTAGTAGCTCTCGATCGGCACCCGGGCCTCCTCGAGGAGCGCCGGGCCGTCCTGCGCCACCACCGGCCAGTCGCCGGCCGCCGGGTGCAGCTCGACCAGCTGCTCGGTGGCCAGCGCGTACACCACCCGGCCGAGGCCGGAGCGGACCAGCGCGCCCGCGCACATGCCGCAGGGCTGGCAGCTGGTGTACATGGTGGTGCGGGCGGCCGTCTCGGGGTCGAGCTCGCGGGCCGCCCAGCGGGCCAGCTTCAGCTCGGGGTGGGCGGTGATGTCGTTGTCGCGGCGCACCGTGTTGTGGTCCTCGGCGAGCACGGTGCCGTCGGGTGCGGCCAGCAGCGAGCCGAACGGCGCGTCGCCGAGGGTGACGGCGCGGGCGGCCAGGCCGATGGCGCGGCGCAGCAGCTCCTGGTCGGCGGGGGTGATCACGGTCGGGTCCTCCGGTGGTGGGCGACGACGGTGGCGAGGTCCTGCCAGGCCTGCTGCGGCCGGCGGGTCTCCTCGGGATCGCCGTGGTACGGGTCGAAGACGACGGCTTCCGCGCCGAGCGACCGCAGCTGGTCGAGGTCGGCCAGGACCTGCTCCAGGGTGCCGACCCCGGCGGGCCGGTCGGCGACGGTGACCGGCGTGTCGGTCAGCCGCAGCGCGATCCGGGGTGCGAAGCCGGGCGGCCGGTGCTCCGCCAGCACGGTGCACATGGCGTCCATGGTCAGCCGCAGCGGGTGCCAGGCGTCGCCGAACTCGGCGGTGCGGCGCAGCGCCGCCGGGCTGCTGCCGCCGACCCAGACCGGGATCCGCGCGGGCCCGGTGGGCAGCTCCTCGCGCAGCACCCGCAGGCACTCGTCGGTGAGCCGCCCGCGCGCGGCGAACGGCACGCCGAGCACGGCGTACTCCTGCCGGGCCCAGCCGACGCCCACGCCGAGCACCAGCCGCCCGCCGCTCAGCTGCTGCAGGTTGGCGGCCATCCGGGCCACCGCCCACGGGTGCCGGTAGGGCAGCACCAGCACGGTGGTGCCCAGCCGCACCCGGCTGGTCTGGCCGGCCAGCCAGGAGAGCGCGGTGAAGGGTTCGAAGAACGGCTCGGGGTAGCGCTCGGCCACGTCCGGGGTGACCGCGAGGTGGTCGGAGACCATCAGCAGGTCGAAGCCGAGGCCCTCGATGACCCTTGCCCAGTCGCGGAGCACCCCGGGATCGGTGCCGGGGCCGAAGTTCGGTACGTTGACGCCCAATTCCATGCATCGAGACTATCCCGGTGATCATGGCGGTGGGAACGGGATCTTCCCGGTCCGGGCGCCGGTTCGCCGTGGATCTGCCGGTAGGGTCCCGCCATGACCGTGAACCTCGACGACACCGACTGGGCCATCATCGGGCAGCTGCAGCAGGAGGCCCGGATCTCGCTGAGCGAGCTGGGGCGGCGGGTGAACCTCAGCGCCTCCGCGACCTCCGAGCGGGTGCGCCATCTGGAGGCGCTGGGCGTGATCACCGGCTACCACGCGGCGGTGGACCTGGCGAAGGCCGGCTACCCGGTGCTGGCGGTGGTGCGGCTGAAGTACCCCGGCAACCGTCACCAGCCGCTGCACCGGCTGCTGACGGAGCGCCGGGAGATCCTGGAGTGCCTGCGCACCACCGGCGACGACTGCTACACGCTCAAGGTGGCGGCGACCTCGATGGAGCACCTGGAGCTGCTGATGGACGAGCTGGCGGGGCTGGGCAGCACCACGACCAGCGTGGTCTACCGGCAGACCCTGCCGCTGCGGGGGCCGGCCCGACCCTGACCCGGGGGTGACCACGGGCGCGGGGATCAGTAGAGTGCTCGGCAGCACCTCGGGAAAGCGCTTACCCATCACCTCGCTCTCCCCACCGCCGCGATCGGAGCCGCATGTTCCTGACCACCACCGCCGACGGCTTCCTGCGCGACGGCCGCCCGCACCGGATCGTCTCCGCCGCCGTGCACTACTTCCGTATCCACCCCGACCTCTGGCACGACCGGCTGGCCCGGCTGCGCGCCATGGGCGTCAACACGGTGGAGACCTACGTGGCCTGGAACGCCCACGAGCGCGAGCGCGGCCGCTTCGACTTCAGCGGCTGGCAGGACGTGGCCCGCTTCGTCCGGCTCGCCGGCGAGCTGGGCCTGGACGTGATCGTCCGCCCCGGTCCGTACATCTGCGCCGAGTGGGACGCGGGAGGCCTGCCCGCCTGGCTGCTCGCCGAGCCGGGCGTGCGGCTGCGCCGCACCAACGCGCCCTACCTGGCCGCCGTGGACGCCTGGTTCGACGCCCTGCTGCCCCAGCTCACCCCGCTGCTGGCCGAGGCCGGCGGCCCGATCGTGGCGATGGCGGTGGAGAACGAGTACGGCAGCTACGGCAACGACACCGCCCACCTGCGCCACCTGCACGACGGCCTGCTGGCCCGGGGCGCCGGCTGCCTGCTCTTCACGGCCGACGGCGCCGAGGACTGGTTCCAGCTCGGCGGCCGGCTGCCCGGCCTGCTCAGCACCGCCACCTTCGGCTCCCGCCCCGACGAGGCGCTGGCCTGCCTGCGCCGCCACCAGCCCACCGGCCCGCTGGTCGCGATGGAGTACTGGCACGCCTGGTTCGACAGCTGGGGCGAGCCGCACCGGGTCCGCGACGCGGCCGAGGCCGCCCGGGTGCTGGACGAACTGCTCTCGGCCGGCGCCTCGGTCAACCTCTACATGGGCCACGGCGGCACCAACTTCGGCTGGTGGAACGGCGCCAACCTCTACGACGGCCGCTACCTGCCGATCGCCACCAGCTACGACTACGACGCGCCGATCGGCGAGGCCGGCGAGCCGGGCCCGAAGTTCCACGCCTTCCGCGCCGTGATCGAGCGCCACCTCGGCCCGGCCGCCCACCAGTTGCCGCCCGCACCGCCCCGGCTCGCCCCGCAGCGGGTGGCGCCGACCGGCGCGGTGGCGCTGCTGGAATGCCTCGAGTTGCTGGGCACCGCCGAGGAGCGACTGGAGCCCGGCACCATGGAGGAGCTGGGCCAGTCCTTCGGCCTCATCCACTACCGCACCCGGCTGCGCGGCCCGCTGGCCACCACCGAGCTGCGGATCGACGGCCTCGGGGACCGCGCCCAGGTCTTCCTGGACGGCCGGGAGGCGGGCACCCTGCACCGCAACGAGCCGGACCAGTGCGTCCCGCTGGCCGTGCCGGCCGAGGGCCTGCGGCTCGACCTGCTGGTGGAGAACCAGGGCCGGATCAACTACGGCCCCCAGCTGGCCGACCGCAAGGGCATCACCGGCGGGGTCCGGCTGGACCGGCAGTACCACTTCGGCTGGCAGGTCCGCCCGCTGCCGCTCGACCCGCTGCCCGCGGAACTGCCGTTCGCCGCGGGTGCCGTCCGGGGCCCGGCCTTCCACCGCTTCGAGCTCGAGGTCCCCGAGCCCGCCGACGGCTTCCTCGCGCTGCCCGGCTGGACCAAGGGCGCGGTCTGGCTGAACGGCTTCCACCTCGGCCGCTACTGGTCGGCCGGCCCGCAGCGCACCCTCTACGCCCCCGCCCCGCTCTGGCGGGCCGGGCGCAACGAGCTGGTGGTGCTGGAGCTGCACTCCCCCGGCGCGGCCCTGGAGCTGCGCGCGGAGGCCGACCTCGGGGGGACCAGCGAGGCACCGGAAGGGTTCTGACGGCCCGTCAGGGGGTGGCGCGCTCGACCGGTTCGAGCAGCGCCGCCAGAGCGCGGCGGCCAGGAAGTGCCGGCGGTTCAGCTGGGCGCGCTCGCGGGCCGGCAGGATCCGGTGGTCGGCGGGATCCGGGGCCGTTGACCCGGCGGGTGGCCCGCACCTCGATCCCCGTCGGCATCGCCGCGGGCCGCGCCCGACGACCCCCGTCCGGCGCGGTCGGGTGACTGCGCCGGACGGGGCCCTGCCGACGAGCCTTCGCCGGGGCCGCGGGCAGGGCAGGTACACAGGTGCCGTCCCAGTGGTTTGCACACTTACCGGAAGGCGGCCTGCCGTGACGACGAACACCAAGCCGAACCAGCAGTTCCTCGCCGACGTGGCGAGCCTCAGCACGCCCGAGGTCTTCGGCCGGAACCTGCTCCGCGACATCCTCCAGGTGGCGGCGAAGCACCCCGACCCGACCAAGCCGATCGAGTTCCCCGCGACCATCCGCGTCTTCCCGACCAGCGAGTCCATCGTCGACCACGGGAACGAGGTGTGCGTCGGCCAGTTGCTGGACTCCGGGACCTTCGTCGGGGTCTGCTACTCGCACGAGCTGAAGATGTAGCCGGCGGCCGCGCGCTTCGCGGACGCGCGCGGCCCCCCTTGCCATCGTGCGAGTCCGAACCATTCGTCACCAGCAGTTGCGGAGAGGCCACCGGGGGCAAGCACGAGTTCAAGTTCGTCGTGACCGGAGTCGAGCTGAGCGAGGCTCAGCAGGCCGCCATCGGCCAGGCCGTGGCCCAGGCCGGCACCCTGGCGCCGGGGGACGCCGCCCCGCCGCAGGCCGTGACGCTCGCCCTCGATCCCCATGTCTTCTGGCGGGGCGACCCGCCGGACGTGCTGCGCGGCCAGCTCCAGGAGTTCGCCACCGCCGAGGTCCAGTAGGGCCCGGCGGAGCGCGCCCGTGACCGAGAACGAGAGGCGCCGGCAGGCCGGCCCCGGCGCCCGGACCTGCCCCAGCGGTGCCTGCGGCCGTGACGGCGCGGCCGTGCTGGGCATGATGACCGGGTCCGGACGGCTGGCCTACCTGCCGGTCCCGGTGCCGGTCGACCCGGCCTTCGCCGCCCGGCTGATGGCCGGCGGCCGGCCGGAGTCCCGGTTCCGCTTCTCGCAGCCCTGTGCCGAGAACGGCTGCCCGCAGTGGACCGGCGAGGGCTGCGGCGTCATCGACCACCTGGTGGAGGACGGCGCCGCGGCCGAGGGCCCGGCCGACGGCGCTACCGCGCTCCCGCTCTGCGGCATCCGTGCGAGCTGCCGCTGGTTCTCCCAGCGGGGCGCCGCCGCCTGCTCCGTCTGCCCCTCCGTCGTGGCCGACATCGGCGGCTCCGCGACCTACCGGTCGACGCACCCGTAGCCGCGCTTCCCCCGGGACCGCCGTCAGAGCGTGGCCGGGAACCCGAACCGGGTGGCCAGTGCCGGGTCGCCGAAGGCGCGGACGGCGCGCAGCAGGTGTTCCAGGGCGCCGCCGTCGGCCTCCACCTCCAAGCGACCGCTCTCTCCTGACCGCTGACGGCACCGGCCGGCCCCCGCGCTCGACGGGGGCCGGTTCCAGGTGTTCTCACCCGCGCCGGGCCGCGCGCCGACCTGGTGGCTGGTTCCACACGACCAGGAGCCCGGTCAACGCGGTCGCGGCGGCCGCGCCCTCGGCGATGGCCGACATGGTCTTCTCCGGGTACCAGAACGGCTCGTACATGTTCGGCAGCGGACCGAAGGCGCCGACGTCCACGTAGCGGTAGACGAGCACGGCCGCGACACCGGCGCCGGCCACGACGAAGGCGATCAGCCAGGGGTAGCGGCGGCGTCGCACGGCGAGCAGGAGCAGGGCGGCGAAGGCCGAGGCGGCGGCTTCGGCCCGGAAGAGGTCGCCCTGGCTGACGGTCGCCCCGACCGGGTCGTAGGACGGGGCGAGGTCGGCGTGCACGTAGGCGTCGATCGCCAGGCCGGCCACCGTGAGCAGGCGCAGCAGCCACAGCGCGGTGGCGGCGTAGGACACGTGGTGCCCGAGGGCGCGGACGTGCGCGGTGGAGGCCACGGGGTGTCTCCTCTCTCCCTTGTGCTTTCGACGGGTTCGGGGCTTCGCGGTTCGAGCCCCGGCTGTGGGGGTGCGGAATGGCGCGGCCTGCGTCAACCGTTGTTGATCTTGTTCCCGCTCGGGTCGAGGACGTACCAGCCGGCGCCGAAGGCGGTGGACCCTTCGCCGTTCGTGTCGCCGGGGCGGTGGTCGCCGGCGAAGTAGTAGAGCGGGTGGCCGTGGTACGTGACCTCCATGCTGTGGTCGGCCCGGGTGACGGTACCGAGGTCGGCGGCACTGACCCCGGTGCCCGCGTGCGGAGTGCCGGTGGTGGTCAGCGGGGGCCAGGCGGTGGCGCAGGTCCCGTCGCAGTGGGAGGCGGTCGGGGTGTCCTTCTCGAAGAGGTACAGCGTGCGGCCCTGACTGTCCGTCAGGATCGTGCCGAGCTTCGAGTCATGGACGGCGACCACGGCCGCGGCGGCGGTCGGTGGGGCGGAGGCCTTCGGCGCGGAGCCGTACCCGCCACCGCTCCCGCCACCACCGCAGGCTGCGGCTCCGAGGGCCAGGGCGGGCAGCGCGGCGGCTGCCCAGGCGAGACGTCGCATGATCGACGCTCCTTCCGGCGGGCCGCAGGCTCCGGTCGGGTGGCCTGTAGGGCGGCCCACACCTGGGTACGCACCGGATCCCGTGACGGTTCACCCGTCTGCCGGGGCGTCCTCGATGCCGGAGATCGGCCGGGTGACCCGGCCCACCGGCCGCACCGGGCCGAGCGCCCCGCCACCGCGGCCCTGACGTGCGCTCCCGGTCACCCCGATGCTCTATCGTGCCCCGGTCGAGTGGAGCGAGGAGCGTGCGCGTGATGGCGGGTCAGCAACTGCGGCGGCGGCTGGGTGTGGGCGATGCGGTGGTGATCGGGCTCGGGTCGATGATCGGGGCCGGGGTGTTCGCCGCCTTCGGGCCGGCTGCGCGGGCGGCGGGGTCGGGGCTGCTGCTCGGACTCGGGGTGGCGGCCGTGGTGGCCTACTGCAACGCGACCTCCTCCGCCCGGCTGGCCGCCCGGTATCCGCAGTCCGGCGGGACCTACGTCTACGGGCGGGAGCGGCTCGGCCCGTTCTGGGGATACCTGGCGGGGTGGGGTTTCGTGGTGGGCAAGACGGCCTCCTGCGCGGCGATGGCGCTGACCGTCGGCTCCTACCTCTGGCCCGCGCAGCAGCACCTGGTGGCGGTGGCGGCCGTGGCGGTGCTGACGGCGGTGGACTACGCGGGGGTGCAGAAGTCGGCCTGGCTGACCCGGCTGATCGTCGCCGTCGTGCTGCTGGTGCTGGCGGGCGTGGTGGCGGTCTGCCTGGGCGGCGGCACGGCCATGGCCGACCGGTTGCGGATCGGGTCCGACAGCGGTGCCGGCGGGGTGCTGCAGGCGGCGGGCCTGCTCTTCTTCGCGTTCGCCGGGTACGCCCGGATCGCCACCCTCGGCGAGGAGGTCCGCGATCCGGCCCGCACCATCCCGCGCGCGATCCCGCTGGCGCTGGGCATCGCCCTGGTCTGCTACGCGGGCGTGGCCGTCGCCGTGCTGGCGGTGCTCGGCCCGGACGCGCTCGCGCACAGCGGCGCCCCGCTGGCGGACGCGGTGCGCGCGGCCGGTGCGCCGGGGCTGGTGCCGGTGGTGCGGGCGGGTGCGGCGGTGGCCGCGCTCGGCTCGCTGCTGGCGCTGATCCTCGGCGTCTCCCGGACGACGCTGGCGATGGCCCGCGACGGCCACCTCCCGCGCGCCCTGGCCGCCGTCCACCCGCGCCACCGGGTGCCGCACCGCGCGGAGCTCGCCGTCGGCGCGGTGGTCGCCGTGGTGGCCGCGACGGGCGATGTGCGCGGCGCGATCGGGTTCTCCTCGTTCGGTGTCCTCGCCTACTACGCGATCGCCAACGCCTCCGCCTGGACGCTCGGCCCGGCGGAGGGCCGCCCGCCCCGGGTCGTCCCCGTGGCCGGCGCGGCGGGCTGCGTGCTGCTGGCCTTCGCGCTGCCGGGCGCCTCGGTGCTGTGGGGCGCCGTGGTGCTGGCGGCGGGCGCGGGGGTGTACGGCGTCCGGCGGTGGGCCGCGGCGCGTGGGTGAGCGGGTGTCCGGGCCGCCGGTGCGCCGGTCCAGGGGCGGCTGACGGACCGTGCCCGCGTCCGCCGCCCGGTCAGCCCAGGGTGAGCCAGCGCAGCCCCAGCCGCTCGACCTCCGCAGCCTCCGCGGCCGTCAGCTCCGCCCGCCCCGTCGCCTTGCGCAGGAAGTCGGCTCCGCCCCAGTCCAGTTCGCGCACCGCGCCGACCTGCTCCGGGCCGACGAGCAGGTCCAGCAGCACCGCCTCGGCGGCGTCGGTCAGCCAGGGCTCGCGCCCCAGCGCGTCGGCCAGGTCCAGGCCGTGCACCGCGACCTCCACCACCCGGGTGAGCAGGAACTCCGGGAGCGGCATGGCGTCGCCGTGCCGGGTGCGGACGGCGCGGGTGGCGGGTTCGGGGCGGCAGCGCCGGTCGAGCTCCTGCCAGGTCGCCGCGAAGTCGCGCAGCAGGGCGGCGCCGTCGGTGTGCTCGGCGGCGAGGTCGCGGGCCAGGTCGATCCGGGCGGCGTTGCCGCTGGAGCTGAACCGGTCGTCGGGCCGGTAGTAGCCGGCCGCCGTGACCTCGGCGGGCTCCGCGGGCTCGGGCGCGTCCAGCATCCCGGGCACCCGGGCGAGCGCCACCCGGATGTGGCCCAGCAGCTCGCGCACCGTCCAGGGCGCGCAGCGCGTCGGCAGCTCCCAGTCGGTCCCGTCGAGTCCGGTGAGGGCGCGGGTCAGCGCCTCGGCCTCCGCGCGGAGGGCGGGCAGTATGCGGTGCTGGTCCATGGTGACCACGCTAGTGCCGCTGCCCCGGCGACGAGTCGTCAGGGCAGCAGTGGCGGGGGCTGATCCGGCCCGGCCAGGGGCGGGGCCGGGCCGGGTCAGCCCGGCATCGACGGCTCAGGCGGAGAGCGCCGCCGGGCTGGAGCCGCGCCGCCAGACCAGAGCGCCGAGCGCCAGCCCGCCCGGTCCGGCGGCGGCGATCAGCAGGAAGGCGAAGCAGAACATGACGGACGGCTCGCCGCCGTTCTGGATCGGCCAGAGCGCGTGCTCCTGGTGCACGCTGAAGTAGGCGTACGCCATCGAGCCCGAGCAGAGCAGCGCCGCCGGGCGGGCCGCCAGCCCGAGCAGCACCAGCACACCGCCGACCAACTGGATCGCGGCGGCCCACCAGCCGGGCCACTGCCCGAACCCGGGGGCCTTGCCGTGCGAACCGCCGAGCACGCCGAACAGGGTCGCGGCGCCGTGGCAGGCGAAGAGCAGCGCGACGACGATCCGGAACAGTCCGAGCACGGCGGGGCGGGCGCGCTCCTGGAGCAGCGCGAGGTCTGTGAACACGTGAACCCCTCGTGTGGGGACGAGAGACCTTGGGGAACCCGAGTGCAGGGAGTCTTCGGGTGACGGGCGGGGAAGGCGCCCATCCGTTTGACGCGATGTGGTCAATCCTGACGCCGCATCAGCGCGCCCCGCCAGGGCGGAAAGCTCTGAGGTTCCTCTGAGTCCACGCACCCGTCCACCAGGTGGACACCGCCGGGAGGAGTGCACCCGCTGCACCCACCCCGAGCCGCCCACCCCGGGCCTCCCGCCCCGCGCACCACGCCCCGCGCACCCCGCCGGCCGCCCGACCGCTTTCCGATAAGTTGATCGCCATGGCACCAGACCCCGCCCCCCGCAAGCCCTCCGACCGCTCCACCGGCGCCGTGACGCTGCAGCAGGTCGCGACCCGCGCGGGCGTGTCGATCGCGACGGCCTCCCGCGCCCTGCACGGCGGGCACGGCCGGGTGGTCAACGAGGAGCTGCGCAGCCGGGTGCTGGCCGCCGCCGCGGAGCTGAGCTACGTCTCCAACGCCCCCGCCCAGGCGCTCGCCCGGTCCCGCACCTCGGTGGTGGGGCTGCTGGTCCACGACGTGGCGGACCCGTACTTCGGCGCCATCGCCACCGGTGTGATGCGGGCGGCCGCCGAGTTCGACCTGATGGTGATGCTGGCCGCCTCGTTCCGCGAGCCGCAGCTGGAGCTGGACTACCTGGTGCGGCTGCGCACCCAGCGGGCCCGGGCGATCGTGCTGGCCGGCAGCGGTTTCACCGACCAGGCGTTCACGGCCCGGCTGGGCGAGAGCCTGGCGGGGTTCGCCGAGGACGGCGGGCGGGTGGTCTGCGTGGGCGACCACGGGGTGGACACCGACACGGTCAACCTGGACAACCGGGACGGCGCCGAGCAGGCCGTGGCCCACCTCTGGGCGCTGGGCCACCGGCGGATCGGGGTGATCGCCGGGCCGCTCGGCCTGGTCACCGTGCGCGACCGGCTCGACGGGGTGCGGCGCGCGCTGCAGCGGCGCGGCGCGGAGCTGCCGGCGGACTGCCTGGTGGAGGCCGACTTCACCCGGGCCGGCGGCCACGCGGCCGCCCTCGCGCTGTTCGCCCGCCGCCCCGACCTCACCGCCGTGTTCGCGCTCAACGACGGCATGGCGGCCGGCGCGCTGGCCGCGCTGCAGGAGGGCCTGGGCCGGTCGGTGCCGGGCGAGGTGTCGGTGGTCGGCTTCGACGACCTGCCCTACTCGGCCGATCTGCACCCGAGCCTGACCACCGTCCGCCTGCCGCTGCGCCGGGCCGGGCAGCGCGCGCTGGAGCTGATCGTCGACGAGCGCCCGCAGCGCGGCGCCCGCCGCATCGTCGAGCTGGAGGCGGACCTCACCGTCCGGGCCAGCACCGGCCCGGCGCCGGCCCACAGCGGCTGAGCCCCCCGCGCCGGCTGGGCCCCTGAACAGGGGGTCGATCAATCAGTGATCGAATGATATAAATCGATACGGTGCGTTGTTCACGCCACCGGGATGACCCAGAGGGGTGGATCACCATGACCATCACGGCCGATCAGCGCCGGGCGCGGATCCTGGACGTGGTCCGGGAGCTGGGCACGGTGCGCGTGGTGGACCTCGCCGAGCACATCGGCCTGGCCGCGGTCACGGTGCGCCGGGACGTCGCCGCGCTGGCCGACAGCGGGCTGCTGCACCGCACCCACGGCGCCGTCTCGCTGCCCGTGTCGGACGCCGAGCCGGGCCTGCCCCAGGGGCTGACCGTGGGCATGCTGGTGCCGGCCGTCGGCTCCTACTTCGACGAGATCATCGACGGCGCCCGCGCCGCCGTCACCGCGGCCGGGGCGCGCCTGGTGCTGGGCATCGCCCCGTACGAGTCGGGCGACGACCAGGCGCAGGTCGAGCAGTTGCTGGCCGCGGAGGTGGACGGCCTGCTGGTCAGCCCCAACTGGCACCCGGACCGGCCGGCCGAGCGCAGCGCCTGGCTGCGCGAGCTGGAGCTGCCGGTGGTGCTGGTGGAGCGGCGGGCGCCGGCCGAGAGCGCCTGCGCGGAGCTGGACGCGGTCGGCTCCGACCACCACCACGGCGTGCTGCTGGCGCTGCGCCACCTCGCGGCGCTGGGCCACGACTCGGTGCTGCTGGCCGCCCGGCACGACACCTGGACGGCGTTCCAGGTGCGCACCGGCTACGCGGAGGGGACCGGGCTGCTGGGCCTGGAGCCGCAGCCGGTGATCGACATCCGCAGCCCGGGCGGCGATCCGGGGGTGCTCGCCGAGCAGATCGCGGCCGGTGTGGCCCGCGGGATCCGGGCGGTGCTGATCCACAACGACCAGGAGGCCATCCGGCTCACCCCGCTGCTGCGCAGCCGCGGCCTGCGGATCCCGCAGGACGTGGCGCTGGTCTCCTACGACGACGTGTTCGCCGCCCTCGCCGCGCCGCCGCTGACCGCGGTCGCGCCGCCCAAGCGCGCGGTCGGCACCGCCGCGGTGGAGCTGCTGCTGCGCCGGATCGGCGGATCCGCGCTGCCGGTCCAGCACGTCCAGCTGCTGCCCGAGCTGAAGGTCCGCACCTCCTGCGGCGGGGCCGCCTGACCCTCGTCGGGCCGGCCCGCCCCGGGCTCCCGCACGTCCTCCACCACCGATCATTCGATCGCTCCTGCGGCGCGTCGCCGACCGTATGACCATTCCCGACCATTCTGAGCAGAATCCGTTGACGGTGATCGCAGTGACCGCCTACGGTCATGCCAGCTCAGCCGGGGGGTTCCGTCTGGTTCGGGGTCTCGTCAAGGAGGACGCCCTCATGAACACGCATGCCGCGCCCGCTTCCGGCGGCAGACCGGCCGCGCTCAGCCGCCGCCGTCTGCTCCAGCTCGGCGCCGCCGCCACCGCGCTGGCCGCCGGTTCCCAACTGCTCCACCCCTCCCCCGCCTGGGCGGACGGCTTCGACTCGATGCGGACCACCTGGGTCCAGCTGCTCACCGGCAGCGGCTTCGACGCGACCGCCGATCCGTACAGAACGGCGCTGGCCACCCTGGGCAGCAGCGCGAGCTCCGCGCAGAGCTCGATGGCGCCGACCACCGGCTCGCTCTGGCCCGATCTCCCGATCGGCACCGTCTCGGCGAACGTCACCAGCAGCTACTCCCGGCTGCGGACCATGGCGCTGGCCTACGTGCAGCCCGGCACCGGCCTGACCGGCAGCGGCGCCCTGGCCACCGCGATCGCCACCGGCCTGGACTGGCTCTGCGCCAATGCGTACGCCGTGACCACCACCACCTACAACAACTGGTGGGACTGGCAGATCGGCGCCCCGCAGCGCCTGCTGGACACCTGCGCCCTGGTCTACCCGCAGCTGACCACCACGCAGATCGCCTCCTACTGCGCGGCGGTCGACCACTTCGTCCCGGCCTCGCTGGTCTCCTCGTACACCGGCACCAGCACCGGCGCCAACCGCCTCGACCTGTGCCAGGTGCTCGCCCTGCGCGGCGTGCTCGGCAAGAGCGCCTCCTCGCTCACCACCGCGCAGCAGGCGCTCTCCCCGGTCTTCCTGGACGTACTGACCGGCGACGGCCTCTACGCCGACGGCAGCTTCATCCAGCACACCTACTTCCCGTACCAGGGCGGCTACGGCGAGGTGCTGCTCGGCGACCTGAGCAAGCTGCTCGCGCTCCTGGCCGGCACCAGCTGGGCGGTCACCGACCCCAACGTGCAGAACGTCTACACCGCGGTGACCGACAACTTCGCACCGTTCCTCTACAACGGCCTGATGATGGACGGCGAGTCCGGACGCGGCATCAGCCGCGGGGTGCAGACCAGCGACCCGCTGGGCGTCCTCCAGTCCGACCACACCCGCGGCCACACGGTCCTCGGCCACATCCTCCGGCTGGCGACCGTAGGCGGCGCCTCCGCCGCCCAGTCGGCCGCCTGGAAGTCCCTGGTCAAGGGCTCGATCCAGCGCGACTACTACCTGCCGTACCTGTCCGACCAGAAGGTCGACATCCCCGAGCTCGCCCGGGCCCAGGCGCTGCTCGACGACGCCACCGTGCAGCCCGCCCCGGAGGCCACCGGCAGCCGGATCTTCTCGATGGACCGCGCGGTGCACCGCCGCCCCGGCTGGGCGGCCCAGCTGAGCACCTGCTCCGCCCGCACCGCCTTCTACGAGACCGGCAACGGCGAGAACCTGCACGGCTGGCACACCAACAGCGGAATGCTCTACTGGTACGGCGACAGCTACGGCGACGGCCAGTACGCGGACGACTTCTGGCCGACCGTCGACCCGTACCAGCTGCCCGGCACCACCGTCTCCACCCTCCCGCTGGCCGACGCCGCCGGCGGTGCCTGGGGCGCCACCCGCCCCACCGCCACCTGGGCCGGCGGCGCCACCGACGGCACCTACGCGGTGGCCGGCCAGGACGTCCAGGGCCTGCTGTCCACCCTGACCGGCAAGAAGTCCTGGTTCTTCCTGGACGACTCGGTCTACTGCCTGGGCGCGGGCATCAGCTGCACGGACAGCCACGGCGTGCAGACCACCGTCGACAACCGCAACCTCGGCACCGGGAACAGCCAGGTCTTCACCGTCGACGGCACCGTCCAGCCGACCACGCTCGGCGGGACCTTCACCGGCAGCCGGTACATGGCGATCAGCGGCATGGGCGCCTGGGTCTTCCCGGGCGGCGCGACCGTCAACGCCAAGCGGGTCGCGAGCACCGCCGCCTGGTCGGGCATCAACACCGGCGCCTCCACCGCCCCGGTGACCCGCAACTACATCTCGATGTGGTTCGACCACGGCACCGACCCGGTCGACGCGACCTACGAGTACCAGCTGATGCCCGGCGCCACCGCCGCCACCGCCGCCGCCCGCGCCGCCGCCCCCAACGTGACGGTGCTCGCCAACACCGCCGCCGCGCAGGCGATCAGCTGCCCCTCGCTCAACCTCACCATGGCGAACTTCTTCGCCGCCGGCACCGCCGGACCGATCACCGCCTCCGGCCCCTGCTCGGTGCTGCTCACCGAGACGGGCGGCACCATGAACGTGGTGATCAGCGACCCGACCCGGCAGGGCAGCACCGTGCAGGTCACCCTCGCCCGCACCGGCTACGCCTCGGCCACCGCGGCCTCCGGCGTCACCCTGCTCTCCGCCTCGGGGCAGGTGGTGCTGCTCGCCGAGACCGGCGGCACCCACGGCGCCGGCCGGACCATCACCCTCTCCACCGCCGGCACCGCCCCGGCCCCGGCCACCGCCGTCCAGCTCGCCGCCACCGCCTCGACCTACGTCCGCAACGGCTCCTACGCCAACACCAACTACGGCAACACCGCGACCATGACGGTCAAGAACGACAACAGGACCGGCAGCGGCTACGCCCGCGAGTCGCTGCTGGCCTTCGACCTCTCCGGGGTCGGCGGCACCGTCTCCCGCGCCGTGCTCTGGGTCTACGGCACCGTCGCCGACTCCGGCGGCACCCAGACCACCCTCCAGGCCTTCGCCGTCGCCGCCGGCTGGTCCGAGTCGGCGGTCACCTGGAACAGCGCGCCCGCCCTCGGCACCGCCCTGGGCACCGGCACCGCCTACAACGCGGCCGACTGGATCGCGCTCGACGTGACCGGCGCCGTCGCCGCCGCCCAGGCCGCCGGCACCGTCGCCCTGGCGGTCTTCGAACCGCTCGGCGCGGCCGGGCTGGCGGTCAACCTCAACACCCGGCTGAACACCGCCAACCCGCCGCGCCTCGAGGTGGTCACCCGCTGAGGGTCCGGCCACCGGGTCCCGCCCCGGGCGGGGCGGGACCCGCCGGCCGTCAGCCCACGGTCAGGGTGACCGGGCCGGCCAGCACCGAGTAGCCGTCGTCGGCCAGGTAGTAGACGTCGTACCGGCCCGGCCCGTTGAGCTTGCCGGTGGAGAGGGTCACCGCGCCGCTCTGGTTCGGGGTGTACGCCCAGGCCGGCGAGGACTTGGAGCCCGGGGTCACGCCGGCCGGGTAGATGCCCACCCAGTTCTTCGCGCTGACCCGGGAGGTGTCCGGCAGGGCGTAGCGGAAGGTGGCGCTGCCGCCGTTGCTCACCGCGGTCAGGTCGGCGGTGAGGGTCGGGCCGGTGGCCGTCGCCGGGGCGAAGGCGGCGTTGAGCGGGGTGGCGTAGGTGTCGTTGGCGGTCAGGCCGGGCAGGCCGAGGGCGTCCTCGATGGTGCGGCCGATGCTGTAGTGGTCGTAGTGCGCCGGGCTGCTGGTGCCGGCCGGCACGGTGCCCTGCGAGCCGACCACCACGGTGGCGACGTGGTCGTAGCCCTCGCTCTCGCTCTCGTCCCAGGTGAGCACGAGCAGCGAGCGCTGCTGGGTCCAGGCCGGGGAGGAGAGCACCGGCGCCAGGGTCTGCTTCAGCCAGCCGTCCTGCACCTGGAGGCTGGTGGCGCTGCCGTTGCCGGAGGCCTCGCCGTCGTAGTAGTCGTCGGCGGCGATCCAGGAGAAGTTCGGCGTGGTGGCGGCCGACCGGAGGTCGGTGGTGAGCTGCGTGGTGTCGAACAGGTGCGCGGCGCAGCGGGCCGGGTTGCCGCTGACGTCGGTGTAGTTGATGAACGGCGCGTCGTCGGGCTGGTACTTGGCGTCGTACTGGGTGGTGGTGTTGCAGGGGGTGCCCATGCCCTGCTCGTAGGCCTTCCAGGTCTTGCCGGCCGCCTCGACGGTGTCGCCGAGGTTGCGCTGCGGGGAGTTGATGTTGGGCCAGTAGGTGGCGCCGGTGGTGTAGGTGTCGCCGCCGGCGACGGCGAGGTAGTTCTCGTCGCTCGGGTGGTAGACGCCGTGGGCGTCGGTGAGGGTGGCGCCTTGGCCCATCAGGCTGTGGATGAACGGGGTGTCCGCCGGGTCGTTCATGATCTGGGAGTAGTCGGTGTTCTCCATCATCACGGTGAACACGTGGTCGTAGCCCGGCACCTGGGAGGCGGGCGGGGCGAGCGGCGCGGGCGGGGCGACCGGGGTGTCCAGGGTGAGCGAGAGGTTGTCCAGGTAGCCGGCCTCGTGCGCGGTGGAGAGGAACTGGACCTCGACCTGGATGGTGCGGGTGCCGGCCGGGACGGCGCCGGTGGTGCTGCGGGACAGGAACTCGCTGGACAGGCCCCGGTCGGTGGCGGAGACGGTCGGCAGCTTGGCGGCGGAGCCGAGCGGGGCGCCGCCCGCGCCCTGGAAGTGCAGGCTGACGGCGGCGTAGCCGCTGTAGGCGCCCCAGCCGCCGAGCCAGCCGGCCAGGTCGTAGTGCACGCCGCCGCCGTCGATGGCCGTGGCGGCGGAGGAGACGTCGACGGTCTGGCTCATCGCGCCGTCGCCGAAGTTGCCGGGGCCGAAGAAGGCCTTGCCGGGCGCCTTGCCGTCGTTCGGCAGGCCGAGCGAGCCGGCGCTCTGGCACATGGTGTCGATGCCGCCGGCCTGGACGGTCCAGCCGGGCACGGTGGTTGCCGCGCTCCAGTCGGCGGTGCAGGTGCCCCCGCTCTCCGCGTCGCCGTTGACGATGAGGTTGCCGCTGGTCGTGGCCGCCTGGGCGGGGGCGGTGACGACCAGCGCGCCGGCGAGCGGGAGGGCGGCGATGAGACCGCCGAGGGTGCTGCGACGCAGTCGCATGGGGTGTACCTCGTCCCGTTGGTGAGGGTGGTGGCGGCAGTTGGTCCGCCACTGGCGGGACAGAAGTACCGGTCGGCGCTGTCCGATGGAAGAACAACCGTCGAACTTGGCCAGACAAGTTTGCGCAAGCACCCGAAGGCCGCACGCGAAGGCGCTCCACTCCGGAAACACATCGACCGATCGACCGGATCGCCGATCAAATGATCAGCCTGGGGGCCCGCCATCTCGGATCGACCAGGGAAAATCAGCCCAGAAGCCACCGGTCGGCCGATCTTTATCGGATCGTGTTGGATCACTTGATCGGAAAGTCTTGACTCCGATCGAACCCGCTCGCCAAGATGAGCCGACCTCCTCGCCGGGTCCCGCTGCCTCGACGAAGCAGGCCATCAGGCGTACCGCCCCCACCCCCCTCCAGGAGCCGAGCCATGACCACCACCCCCCGCCGCAGAGTCCGCCGCCTCGCCGCCGGTGCCTCCGCCGCCACGCTCTCGATCACGCTGCTCGCCGCCTGCGGCAGCAGCGGCGGCAGCGCCTCGGACGGTGCGAACAGCGGCCCGGTCTCCCTCACCTTCTGGGGCTGGGCCAAGGGCACCCAGGACGTGGTCAACGCGTTCAACGCCTCGCACAAGGACGTCCAGGTGGCCTTCCAGCAGATCCCGTCCGGCGTGGCCGGCGGGTACGCGAAGATCTCGGACGCCACCAAGGCCGGCAACGCGCCCGACCTGTTCAACGTCGAGTACGCGGCGCTGCCCGACTTCGTCAGCCAGGGCGCCGTCCAGGACATCACCAAGCTGGTCCCGGCCGACCTCAAGGCGAAGTACCTGCCGCAGATCATGCAGCTCAACACCCTGGCCGGCAGCGTCTGGGGCCTGCCGCTGGACGCGGCCCCGCAGGCGCTCTTCTACCGCACCGACCTGTTCGCCCAGGCCGGCATCACCGCCCCGCCGAAGACCTGGGACGAGTACCGCGCCGACGCCCAGAAGCTCAAGGCCGCCGAGCCGAACAGCCGGATCGGCACCTTCTTCCCGGACGACCCGAGCACCTTCGAGGCGCTGGCCTGGCAGAACGGCGCGCAGTGGTTCGCCAGCTCCGCCGACACCTGGAAGGTCGACATCGCCAGCAGCGCCACCAAGCAGGTGACCGACTACTGGCAGCAGCTGGTCAGCGACGACCTGGTCCGGGTGCAGCCCTCGTTCAGCCAGCAGTGGACCGCCTCGCTGCAGAAGGGCGAGACCGCCGCCTACCTCGGCGCCGCCTGGGGCGGCGGGGTGCTGCAGAGCACCCTGAACAGCACGCCCGGCGCGGCCGGCAAGTGGGCGGTCGCCCCGATCCCGAGCTGGGACGGGCAGCCGGCCAGCGGCCAGCTCGGCGGCACCACCTTCGCGGTCTCCAAGAACAGCAAGAAGGCCAAGGCCGCGCTGGAGTTCGCCGCCTGGGCCACCACCACCCCCGAGGGCATCCAGGCCCGGATCGCCTCCGGCTCCTCCTCGCTCTTCCCGGCCGACCCGGAGCTGGTCCCGTCCGCCAAGGCGGCCTTCAAGACCGACTTCTACGGCGGCCAGGACATCTACTCGGTCTTCGTCGACGCCGCCAAGAGCATGAAGCAGGGCTGGCAGTGGGGCCCGGCGATCAGCGTCACCAACAGCACCATGAAGGACGCCTTCGGCAAGGTGGCCAACGGCGGCACCCTCCAGTCGGGCGTGGACGCCGCCCAGCAGGGCACCGTCTCCGAGCTGAAGAACCGCGGGCTCAAGGTCGGCCAGTGACAGCGAACCGATCCGCGGCCGTCCAGGGCGCTCGCACCACCGGCCCCTCCGGCGCCGCCGCCGTCCGGCGGCGCGGGAGGTACGGGGCACCGGCCCTGCTGCTCGCCCCCTTCTTCGTGCTCTTCACGGCGGCCATGCTGGTGCCGATCGGCTACGCGGCCTACCTGAGCCTGTTCACCGAGCACCGCTCCGGGCTGGGCTTCGGCGGCAGCGAGACGGTCTTCACCGGCCTCGGCAACTACACCCGGGCGCTCGGCGATGCCGCCTACCGCCAGGGCTACGTGGCGATCGCCCAGTACTGCCTGCTCTACATCCCGGTGATGCTCGGCCTCTCGCTGCTGGTCGCCCTGCTGCTGGACTCGGCCCTGGCCCGCGCCAAGCGCTTCTTCCAGCTGGCGCTCTTCCTGCCGCACGCCGTGCCGGGGATCATCGCCGCGCTGGTCTGGACGTACCTCTACACCCCGGGCATCAGCCCCGTGCTCAGCACCCTGGGCTCGGCCGGCCTCCACCTGGACGTGCTGGGCCACCCGCTGCCCGCCGTGGTCAACATGGCGCTCTGGGAGTGGACCGGCTACAACATGGTGATCTTCTACGCCGCGCTGCAGGCCATTCCGCGCGAGGTCACCGAGGCCGCCCTGGTGGACGGCGCCGGCCAGCTGCGCACCGCGCTGAGCATCAAGGTCCCGCTGATCCGCGCCTCGATCACCATGGTCGGGATGTTCACCGTGATCGGCTCGCTGCAGCTCTTCACCGAGCCGATGATCCTGCACGGCGCCGCGCCGGCCGTGGTCACCTCGTGGACCCCCAACATGTACGCCTACGCGGCGGCCTTCGACCACAACGACTACGGACTGGCCGCCGCCTCCTCGGTGCTGCTGGCTCTGGCGGCCGCCGCACTCTCCTTCTTCGTCACCCGGGTCACCCGCGCCCGGTCCGACCGCCGAGCGGAGGCCCGGGCATGACCGAGCTCGCCACCCCCACCCAGGCCGCCGACCGGCCCCGCCGCCCGGCCGCTCCCGCGCCCGGCCGGGCCGCGCGCCGCCCCTGGCCGCTCTCCAGGGCGGCCGTCAACGGCGCGCTGCTACTGGCCGCCGTCTACACCCTGCTGCCGCTGGCCTGGCTGCTCACCGCGGCGGCCAAGAACACCCCGGACCTGCTCGGCGGCAACGGCCTCGGGCTGTCCAACTTCCATCTCGGCGACAACCTCCACCAGTTGGCCACCACCGACGGCGGGATCTACTTCCACTGGTACCTCAACTCGCTGCTCTACGCCGGGGTCGGCGCCGCGCTCTGTGCGTTCGTCTGCGTCTGCGCCGGGTACGCCTTCGAGGTGTACGCGTTCCGCGGCAAGGAGGCGCTGTTCGGCCTGGTGCTGCTCGGCGTGCTGGTCCCGACCACGGCGCTGGCGCTGCCGATGTACCTGCTGGCCTCCAAGGTCGGCCTGGTCAACACCTTCTGGGCGGTCTTCATCCCCAGCCTGGTCAACCCGTTCGGGGTGTACCTGGCCCGGGTGTTCTGCGCCGGGTACGTGCCCGGCGAGGTGCTGGAGGCGGCCCGGATGGACGGCGCCGGCGAGCTGCGGACCTTCTGGTCGATCGGACTGAGGATGGTGATGCCCGGGTTCGTCACCGTCTTCCTCTTCCAGTTCACCGCGATCTGGAACAACTTCTTCCTGCCCCTGGTGATGCTCTCCGACAGCAAGCTGTTCCCGGTCAGCCTCGGGCTCTACTCCTGGAACAGCCAGACCCACTCCGAACCGACCTACTACCCGCTGGTGGTGACCGGCTCGCTGCTGGCGGTGGTCCCGCTGGTGGTCGCCTTCGTCGCCCTGCAGCGGCACTGGAAGGCCGGACTGACCGCGGGGAGCGTCAAGTGACGCACCGTCAGAGCGCCATCGAGAACCGACCGGAGAACCGAGTGCACGACCAACCGCACGAGCCCGCCGCGCGCCGCCCGCGCGCCCTGCTCGCGATGCACCAGGACCTCGCGGCCCAGCTGATCGACCCGGAGACCATGGAGCGGCTGGTCCGGCTCGCGGAGCTCGACCCCGAGCTGATCGTGGAGGACTTCGGCACGCCGGAGGCCGCGGCCGCGCTGGCCGAGACCGAGGTGATCGTCAGCAGCTGGGGCTGCCCGCCGATCGACCGGGCGGTGCTCGACGCGGCGCCGCGGCTGCGCGCCGTGCTGCACGCGGCGGGCTCGGTCAAGCACCACATCACCGAGGCCTGCTGGGAGCGCGGCATCCAGGTGACCTCGGCCGCCCGGGCCAACGCCCTGCCGGTCGCCGAGTACACCGTGCTGGCGATCCTGGCCGGCAACAAGCAGGTGCTGCGGATCAGCGCCGACTACCGGGCCCGGCGGGACCGCTTCGACTGGCGGGCCGAGTACGGGCGGATCGGCAACTACCGCCGCACCATCGGCATCGTCGGCGCCTCCCGGATCGGGCGGCGGGTGATCGAGCTGCTCCGCCCGTACGACTTCGACCTGGTGCTGCACGACCCGTACCTGACCCCGGAGGGCGCCGCGGAGCTGGGCGCCCGGCTGCTGCCGCTGGACGAACTCTGCGCGCTGAGCGACGTGGTGAGCGTGCACGCGCCCCAACTGCCGGAGACCGAGCACCTGATCGACCGGCGGCGGCTCGCGCTGATGCACGACGGCGCCACCCTGGTGAACACCGCGCGCGGCTCGCTGGTCGACCAGGACGCGCTCACCGCGGAGCTGGTGGCGGGGCGGCTCAACGCCGTGCTGGACGTCACCGTGCCCGAGGTGCTGCCGGCCGACTCCCCGCTCTACGACCTGCCGAACGTGCTGCTCACCCCGCACATCGCCGGCTCGCTGGGCAACGAACTGCACCGGATGGGCGCCGCGGCGGCCGACGAGCTGGCCCGCTACACCGCCGGCCTGCCGTTCCGCGACCCGGTGCTGCCGCAGGACATCCAGCGCATCGCCTGACGTCCCCGGGGCCCCTGTTCCGCAGGGGCCCGGAAGCACTTGGAAAGCGCTTACCACCACCCCGAGGCGAGGGAGGCCCCCGGCCATGAGGATCGTCGTCGCCCCCGGCGCCTTCCACGGCGCGGTCACGGCCACCCGGGCCGCCCGGGCCCTCGAATCCGGCTGGCGCACCGTCAGGAGCCGCGACAGCCTGACGCTGCGTCCGATGGCCGACGGCGGCGCGGGCACCCTCGCCTCCGTCGTCTCCGCCCACCCGGGGGCCACGGTGCGAACGGTGCGCGGCTGCACCGGCCCTGACGGGCAGCCGGCGGTGGGGCGCTACGCCCTGCTGGCGGACCGCACGGCGGTGGTCGAACTCGCCACCGCCGGCGGCCTGCCGCTGCCGGCCCGCCCCGCCCCGCTCACCGCCTCCACCCGGGGCACCGGCGAGACCATCGCCGCCGCGCTGGACGCCGGCGCCACCCGGCTGGTCCTCGCGCTCGGCGACTCGGCCGCCACCGACGGCGGCACCGGCCTGCTCTCCGCCCTCGGCCTGCGCCTGCTCGACCGCGAGGGGCACCCGCTACCCGACGGCGGCGGCGCGCTCGCCCGGGCGCATCGGGTCGACATCACCCGGATGCGCTCCGCGCCACCCGGCGGCGTGCGGCTGCTCACCGACGCGGCGGGCCCGCTGCTCGGCCCCGAGGGGGCCGCCGCCGCGCAGGCGCCGGGCAAGGGGGCGGACGCCGAGCAGGTCGAGCGCCTGGAGCAGGGCCTGACCCGGCTCAGCGAGCTCTTCGGCGACCGCCCGGACCGCCCCGGCGCGGGCGCGGCGGGCGGCACCGCCTACGGCCTCTCCGCCGCCTGGGGCGCCACCGTGACCCCGGGCACCGCCGCCGTGGCCGACCTGCTCCGGCTGGACCGGGTGCTGACCCACGCCGACCTGGTGATCACCGGCGAGGCCCCCGGATCGCACGGCCGGGCCGTCGGCGAGGTGGCCGCCCGCGCCGAGCGGGCCGGCGTGCCCGTCCGGGTGGTGAGCGGCGGGTTCCGGCCGCCGGGCGGCTGGGCCGCCGGTGCGCGGGATCCGGAGCGGTGGCTGCACGAGGCCGGCGCCGCGCTGGCCCGGACCGCCTGAGGCCCCCTCCTCAGTCGCCGTCCGCGGCCCTCAGCGACTTCCGGGAGGTCCCCAGCTTGCGCAGCGCGTTCGCCACGTGCTGCTCGACCGTGCGCGGCGAGAGCACCAGGGCGGCGGCGATCTCGTGGTTGGTGGCGCCCTGCCCGAGCAGCGCCACCACCTCCTGCTCGCGCGGCGAGAGCTGGTCGCCGAAGCCGCGCCGGGCCTGCGGCACCGGCGGGGTGCTGAGCCCGTGCTCGCGCAGCGCCTGCTGGCAGCGCCCGGCGGTGGCGGTGGCGCCGAGCGCGGCGCAGGCGTCCCGGGCGTCGGCGAGGTGCCGGGCGGCCTGCTCCGGGCCGGCGGTGACCAGCGCCAGCCCTTGCTGCTCCCGGGCCTCGGCGGCGTGGTAGGGCCGGCCGATCCGCTGCCAGCCCTCCGCCGCCTCCCCGAACCGCTCGGCGGCGGTCTTCGGATCCGTGCTCAACAGCCCTTCGCAGAAGTGAAGTTCAGCGAACCCGGCGGGCGTGTCGCGCCCCGCCAGCTGCTCCCCCGCCTCGGCCACCAGCTCCTCGGCCCAGGTCCGCCGCCCGTCGCCCAGCGCGGCGGCCACGGCGGCCGGCAGCAGTCCGGTGGCCCGGGCCCAGGCGCCGGTGCGGCGGACCAGCTCGACGGCGGGCGCGGCGATCGCCCAGCCGTCGCCGGGCGCCTCCTGCCGCAGCCGCACCGCCGCCCGCCCGGCCGCGGCCCGCAGCGCCACGCTGACCTCGTAGTTCTTCTCCCCGTAGGCCGCCGCGTTGGTGAACTGCCGCAGCGCCTTGGTGTACTGGCCCCGGACGTAGGCCAGGTGGCCTTGCAGGAAGCGCCGTTCGGCGGTGACCAGGGCGTAGTCGGGGTAGCCGGTGACCAGTTCGGCGATCCGCTCGTCCAGGTCGGCCCACCGCCCGGCCAGCAGGTCCAGCCGCAGCAGGCAGAGCTCGGAGCCGCAGACCATGGCCGGGTTGCCGGCCCGTTCGGCCAGGTGGCGGCTCTGCGCGCTGAGCAGCGCGGCCCGCTCGGGGTGCCCGAGTTCGATGGCGATCTCGCCGACGTTGTAGCGGGCCCGGGCATCCTGCCAGAGCACCTCGATGTCCTCGCTCTGCACGGCGAGGGCGTCGATCATCGGCCAGACGGCCGGGTCGCCGCGGCGGGCCAGCAGGGTGAGCCGGGTGGCGAGCGCGGCGGTCTTGATCACCTCGTCGCTGCTCCGCCGCACCGTCTCCTCGGCCAGCTCCAACCAGCTCTGGGCCCGGCCGGGTTCGGCCTTCTCGTCCATCGCCAGCGAGATCATCGCCCGGGCCGCCCGCTCCGGACGGTCCTTCAGCTCCTCGGCGGCCAGCTCGAGTTCGGCGATGCCGGCCCGGTCGCCGGCGATGTTGACCACCGCCAGGGCCAGCCCCATCCGGATCTCGCCCCGGGTCTCCCTGGGCAGTTGGGGGTCGGCCAGGATGCGGCGCAGCACGGTCTCGTTGGCCGGGTGGTGGTCGGGCCGGCGGACCGTGATGACGGCCAGCGCGAGGGCTGCCCGGGAGCGCAGGTCGGCGGCCAGTCCGGGCTGTTCGAGGATCTGCTGGAGCAGCATGGTGGCGGTGCCGGTGTCGCCGACGGCGGTGGCCTGGTTGGCGGCCTCCTCGGCCCGGCGGAACCAGCTGCGCCGGTCGCCGGCGGCCAGCGTGTGGTGCGCCACCTGGACCAGCGGGACGGGGGTGCGCCGGCTCAACTGCTCGACGGCGGCCCGGTGCAGGGCGGTGCGGCGCGGTCCGGCCAGGCGCTCGTAGGCGACCTGGCGGGCCAGTCCGTGCCGGAAGCCGTACTGTCCCTCGCCCTCCTCCTGGAGCACCGAGGCCCGCAGCGCCTCGGTGAGCCCGTCGGCGCCCTCCTCCCGGGCCAGTCCGGCCACGTCGGCGAGCAGTTCCTCGGTGGCGGGCAGGTCGAGCACGGCCGCGGCGGCGACGATGGCATCGCCGGCGGCGGAGAGCGGGGCGAGCCGTTCGGTGACGGCCTCGCGCAGGCCGCGGGGCACCTCGGCGGAGGCCAGCGCGGTGGCGGAGGGCAGGTGGGTGCGGTCGCCGGCCCGCTCCCGCAGGGTGATCAGGTCCTCCTCGGCGACCAGCGGCAGGCCGTCGCTGCGCTGGTGCAGCACCCGGCAGAGCTCGGGGCTGGCGGCGGTGCCGAGCGCGGAGCCGGCCAGCTCGGCGATCTCGGCCCGGCTGAGCGGGGCGAGCGGCACGGTGGTGCCGCTGGTGCCGGGCGGGTGGCGGTAGGCGGCGCCGAGCGCCGGCGTGTCGGGGGCCAGGTCCTCGGCGCGGTAGGTGAGCAGCAGGCTGAGCTGCCGCGGCATGTCGCGGGCGAGCAGCAGCAGCAGGTCGCGGGTGGCCTCGTCGGCCCAGTGCAGGTCCTCGATCACCAGCACCACGGGTCCGGCGGCGTCCAGCAGGGAGCGGACGGCCTGGACGATCGCCAGCCGGCGGCCGGGTGTGTCGGGGCCGGCGGCCGGGTCGGCCTGGCCGGTGAGCAGCTGGGCCAGCGCGCCGCCCGGCCCGGTGCCCTCGGGCAGCCGGACCACCAGCTTGCGCAGGCTGTCGGCGACCGGTCCGTACGGGGAGGGTTCGCGCAGCGGGTGGCAGTAGCCGGTGACCACGGTCCAGCCGCCCTCGGCCAGGTCGGTGCCGGCCTGGTGGACCAGCCGGGACTTGCCCACCCCGGCCTCGCCCTCGACCAGCACGACCGCCGGCGGGTGCCGCAGCGCGGCGGCCAGCAGGCGCTGTTCGCGCCGGCGGCCGACGAAGGCGAAATGGCCTCCGGGACCACCACCGAGCACCTGGGCCACGAGACCAGCCATCCCTTCCCGGGCCCGCCGGCGCTGCGGCGGGCACTGCCAGTACGGCCGACACCCGGTCCGCCTTGGATACGTATACCCAATCCGGCCGGTTCACGGTGCCGATTCCACGATCATCCGGCATGGCACGGCCCGCGGTGACCCGCGGGCCGTGCCGTGCGATCCGCCAGGAGTCGTCGGACGGCTCCTACGGCAGGGACCACTTCTGGTTGGTGCCTCCGTTGCAGCTCCAGATCTCCAACTGGGTGCCGTCGGTCAGGCTGCCGGCCGGGTCGTCCAGGCAGAGGCCGGACTGGACGCCCTTGAGCGAGCCGTCGGACTGCGGGGCCCACTGCTGGTTGTCGCCGCCGTTGCAGCTCCACAGCTCGACCAGGGTGCCGTTGGTCTTGCCCTGGCCGGTCACGTCCAGGCACTTGCCGGCGTGCTGGAGCTGGCCGTTGACCCAGGTCCAGCTCTGTGCCGGGTCGGTGGTGCCGCAGGTCCAGATCACCGCCTTGGCGCCGTCGGCGGTGGAGTTGTCGCTGTCGTCCAGGCACTTGTTGCCGGTGCCCATGGCGACCGGGCCGGTCTGCGCGCTGCCGCCGGTGCCGGGGGTGAGGGCGAAGTTGTCGAACTGGTCGGTCTGGTAGCCGGTGACGCCGAGGCCGGCCATGCCGTTGGTGTAGGAGGCGTCGGTGGCGCTGCCGACGGTGCTGCCGTCGACCGCGGCGGTCAGGGTGGTGCCCTGCATGGTGAGCGCCAGGGTGTGCCAGGTGTTCAGGCCGGGCGCGGTGGCGAGGGTGCCGGCGGCCAGGGTGGTGAAGTTCCAGCTGGTGTCGCTCTTGACGATGGACCAGGCGCCGGTGTTGCTGAGCCGCAGGTGGTAGGCGTTGAGGCCGTTGTTGTTGCGGCCCTGCTGGTTGACCCGGCCCAGCACCTCGGTGGAGCCGGGCTGTTCGAACATGGTGTCGGCGCTGACCGTGTAGTTGCCCCAGGTCTGGTCGCCCATGAAGCTGTAGGGCGCGTTGTAGGGCTCGTTGGTCCAGCGCAGCGGGGAGGCCGGGGCCATCTGGCGCAGGCAGGTGCCGGTCCGGCCGCCGCCGCAGCCGACGGTCTGGAAGGCGCCGTTCATGTCGGAGAAGTACTTGGGGTTGGTGCTGGCGGCCGCGGTCTCGAAGTTGTCGCTGTAGGGCAGCGCGAGCGGGGCGGCGGCGGGCGGGGTGGCGGTGCCCTTGCCCTGGCCGGTGGTGGTGGTCACGGTGTAGACGTAGCCGGGCTGCAGGGTCAGGCTGTAGCCGCCGTTGCTCGGGGTGATGTCCGCCTGCTTGACGAAGTAGTCGGCGGAGTTGGCCGAGTTGACGTTGGTGGCCCAGACGTGGACGGTGCCGGTGGAGAGGCCGCCGGTGACGTTGAGCGCCACGGTCTGCGCCGCGGTGGCGTCCATGGTCTCCATGACGGTGCTGTAGTCCTTGCCGTTCGGGGACTTCAGCGAGACGTAGCTGCCGTTGGCGCGGTTGCCGCCGAAGTAGCCGGAGGCGGAGTCCAGGTACTGCCAGCCGGGCTGGGTGAACTGGGTGGTCTGGGCGGTGACCCAGGTGGTCTTGCCGATGCTGTAGTTGCCGGACCAGGGCTGGGCGGCCAGCGACATGCCGTCGGTGCTGAACGACATGTTCTGGTAGAGCGCGGCGATGACCGGCCAGTTGATGAAGGAGGTCATCTTGCCGTCCAGGTAGCCGCGGTTGACGGCCCGGGCCACGGCGGCAGCGCCGCCGTTCAGGTCCTCGGAGCCGTTCTCGCTGGCCCAGAGCGGCTTGCCGAGCGCCACCGCGTTGGCGGTGGAGGGGCAGTTGCTGCCGCTGCCCAGGTAGCCGCAGGGGTAGTGCACGCCGACGATGTCGACGGCGTTCTTCAGCGCCGGGTCGGTGGTCATGGCGTCGGCGACGCCCCAGCCGCTGTCGGAGGCGACCACCTTGGTGCTGCCGTGGCCGTTGGCGACCAGCGCGCTCTTCAGCTTCTCGTACCAGCCGGCGTTGAAGTCGCGCTCGTTCCAGCCGCCGAGGTAGTCGACGTTGAGGTTGTGCTGGCCGGCGCAGCCGAACCAGCCCATCAGGTAGTCGATCATGTCCTGCGACCAGAAGTACGGCTTCCCGGGGGACGGGTTGCCGGGGTCGTTGGTGCCGATCCAGCCGGGGGCGCCCCAGGCCAGGCCGTAGATCTTGATGCCGGGGTTGCGGAGCTTGGCCTGGGCGGCCAGCCACCACTCGTAGCCCTGGTTGCAGTCGACCGCGCCCCTGCTGTGCTGGTAGCTGGCCTCGGCGCCGTTGGTGCTGTTGGTGTCGCCGCCGATCTCGATCTTCAGGGTCTGCAGGTCGGCGCCGTAGCCGGGCTTGAAGAGGTAGTCCAGCAGCTGGCTGCGCTGCGGCTCCGGATAGTCGATCAGCAGGCGGGAGTTGCCGCCGCCGCCGCTGATCGCGCCGACGCCGTCGAAGGTGCGGCCGCTGCCGGTGCCGTCGACGGAGATGGTGGTGCTCGCGGCGGGGGCGGCGGGGGCAGCGGGGGCAGCCGCGGCGGGGGCCGTGGCCGGTCCGGCGACCAACGCCGCGGAGGTCAGGAGGGCGGCCGTCAGGCCGACCCTCCCCAGCGTGCGTCCGGCGGATGCCAGGACTCGGAGAGTTCCGCGCATAGGGGATTGCCTCTCGTGTGGCGCCGGACGCGTGGTTCCGCACACCGCGTCCGGCGGCCTGGGTGGGGGTCTGATCGCCACATTCAACAGAACCGAACGAATGCGATCAGGCCCGAACAGTAGGCAGGCCGCCGGAACGGGTCAACACCTAGGGGCGCGCCGAACCGAAAATTACGGATACCTACTCCCGGCACCCGCCGCCCGCCCCTGACGGACCGTCACCCCCGGGGGAGCGTGGCCCGATCGTTACCCCGGCCGACTCGCCACAGGTCTGGCGGGAAGCCCTGCCCCGGCGTATGTTCTGGCACACAACATTCAGCCCGGCCGGTGCTCCGCTCTCCACCCCCGGCCCCGCGCGCGGTTGTTGCCCTCCCCCACCCGTGAACTCCCGTGCGTCCGCGGACCGGCCGCACCGCCAGAAAGGACCCTGCCCATGCGCAAGGGGCTCCTCCTCATCGCCGCCGCCACCGTGGCTTTCACCACCGCCCTCGCCGGCTGCGGCAGTTCGTCCTCCGGCAGCGGCGGCACCAAGGCCGGCTCCGGCGGCAAGAAGCCCAAGGTCGGCGTCATCCTCCCGGACAGCAAGTCCTCCGCCCGCTGGGAGACCGCCGACCGTCCGCTGCTCACCGCCGCCTTCAAGGCGGCCGGCGTGGACTACGACATCCAGAACGCCCAGGGCGACAAGCAGGCCTTCCAGACCATCGCCGACCAGATGATCACCAACGGCGTGAACGTGCTGGTCATCGTCAACCTGGACAGCGGCACCGGCAAGGCCGTGCTGGACAAGGCCAAGTCCCAGGGTGTGGCCACCATCGACTACGACCGGCTCACCCTCGGCGGCTCCGCCCAGTACTACGTCAGCTTCGACAACGCCGGGGTCGGCAAGCTGCAGGGCGAGGGCCTGGGCAAGTGCCTCACCCAGGCGGGCGCCAAGAACCCGGTGGTCGCCGAGCTGAACGGCTCGCCGACCGACAACAACGCCACGCTCTTCGCCCAGGGTTACGACGGGGTGCTCAACCCGCTGTACGCGGCGGGCACTTACGTCAAGGGCCCGAACCAGTCGGTGCCGGACTGGGACAACACCCAGGCCGGGACGATCTTCGAGCAGATGCTCACCAGCCAGCCGAACATCGGCGGCGTGCTGGCCGCCAACGACGGCCTGGGCAACGCGGCCATCGCCGTGCTGCGCAAGAACCACCGCAACGGCCAGGTCCCGGTCACCGGCCAGGACGCCACCGTCCAGGGCCTGCAGAACATCCTCGCCGGCGACCAGTGCATGACGGTCTACAAGCCGATCAAGCAGGAGGCCGAGGCCACCGCCCAGCTCGCGGTCAGCCTGGCCAAGGGCCAGAAGGGCGAGACCACGTCGACCGTCCACGACCCGCAGGGCAACCGCGACGTCCCCTCCGTCCTGCTGCAGCCGCAGGCGATCTACAAGGACAACGTCAAGGACGTCGTCTCCGACGGCTACGTCACCAAGGCCGACCTGTGCACCGCCGACTTCGCCGACCTCTGCACCAAGGCCGGCATCCAGTAGTCCCGACGCCCGCGGGGCCCGGGAGCGGCCCGTGCCCCGCGGCCCCACGACCCACGAGGAGCCGTCTTCCCATGACCGCGACCCCGATCCTGGAACTGCGCGGGATCGACAAGACCTTCGGCCCGGTGCAGGTGCTGCACGACGTGGCCTTCTCCGTCCACGCCGGGGAGGTGACCGCGCTGGTCGGCGACAACGGCGCCGGCAAGTCGACCCTGGTGAAGTGCATCGGCGGCATCCACCCGATCGACGCCGGCGAGTACCTGTTCGACGGCAAGCCGGCCACCGTGCACAGCCCGCGCGACGCGGCCTCCCTCGGCATCGAGATCGTCTACCAGGACCTGGCGCTCTGCGACAACCTCGACATCGTCCAGAACATGTTCCTCGGCCGCGAGAAGCGCAGCGGCCTCGTCCTCGACGACGCCACCATGGAGGAGATGGCCGTCAGCACCCTGGCCGGCCTTTCCGTCCGGACCGTCAAGTCCGTGCGCCAGAAGGTGGCCAGCCTCTCCGGCGGGCAGCGGCAGACCGTGGCCATCGCCAAGGCCGTGCTGTGGAACAGCAGGCTGGTCGTGCTGGACGAGCCCACCGCCGCGCTCGGCGTCGCGCAGACCGCCCAGGTCCTGGAACTCGTCCGGCGGCTGGCCGACAACGGGCTGGCCGTGGTGCTGATCTCGCACAACATGAACGACGTCTTCGCGGTCTCCGACCGGATCGCCGCCCTCTACCTGGGCCGGATGGCCGCCCAGGTCCGCACCTCGGACGTGACGCACGCCCAGGTCGTCGAACTGATCACCTCAGGCCGCAGCGGGGACCTCGGCCTGGCCCACACCACCGGAGCCGCCTCATGAACGCCACCGTCGCCTCCGGAAAGCCCGACAGGCCCGAGAAGCCCGAGAAGCCGGAGAAGCCCGGCGCGGCCGGCCAGCCGGACGGCCCCGCCGCGGCGGCCGCCGCCGGACGGCCCGGCGGTCCGGCAGCACCCGCCCTCGGTACCCTGCTGACCGCCTACGGCGAACGCCTGCGCGGCGGCGAACTCGGCTCCCTGCCAGCCGTGTTGAGCCTACTGGTGCTCAGCGTCTTCTTCACCGCGCTGCGCCCGGTCTTCCTCTCCAACCTCAACTTCGCCAACCTGCTCACCCAGGGCGCGGGCAGCATCGCCATCGCCATGGGCCTGGTCTTCGTGCTGCTGCTCGGCGAGATCGACCTCTCGGCCGGCTACGCCAGCGGGGTGTGCGCCGCCGTGCTGGCGGTGCTGCTGACCAACCACGGCTGGCCGTGGTACGGCGCCGTCGCGGCCGCGCTGGTCACCGGCGTGCTGATCGGCCTGCTGATCGGCTTCCTGGTGGCGAAGGTCCGGATCCCCTCCTTCGTCGTCACCCTCGCCTCCTTCCTGGCCTTCCAGGGCATCGTGCTGATGATCCTCAAGGAGGGCACCAACGTCTCGATCACCGACCCGACCGTGCTGGCGATCGCCAACAACAACCTCTCCCCCGTGCTCGGTTGGGTGCTGCTCGCGGTGTCCGTGGGCGGGTACGCGGCGGTCCAGCTGCGCCGCAACCTGGTCCGCACCCGCCGCGGGCTGCCCGCGACCCCGGCGGCGCTGACCGCCCTGCGGGTCGGCTCACTGGCGGTGCTGGGCGCCGTCGCGGTGGCCCTGCTCAACCAGGAGCGCAGCCGCAACGCCCTGGTCACCTCGCTCAAGGGCGTGCCGATCGTGGTGCCGGTGATCGCGGTCCTGCTGGTGGCCGGCACCTTCGTGCTGCAGCGCACCGGCTTCGGCCTGCACATCTACTCGGTGGGCGGCAACGCCGAGGCCGCCCGGCGCGCCGGCATCAACGTCGCGTTCATCCGGATCTCCGCCTTCGTCATCTGCTCCGCCATGGCAGCGGTCGGCGGCATCATCGCGGCCTCCCGCGGCAACTCGGTCGACCCCAACACCGGTGGCAGCAACGTGCTGCTGCTGGCCGTGGGCAGCGCCGTCATCGGCGGCACCAGCCTCTTCGGCGGCCGGGGCCGGATCGTCGACGCGGTGCTGGGCGGCATGGTGGTCGCGGTGATCCAGAACGGAATGGGGCTGATGGGGTACAGCGCGGGCGTCAAGTACGCTGTCACGGGTTCCGTCCTGCTGCTCGCCGCCGGAGTGGACGCGCTGTCCCGCCGCCGAGCCCCACGACAATGAGGTCCACCCACGATGCGAGCCGGTCCTTCCCAGGAGGAGATCCGCCGGCACAACCTCAGCACCCTGCTGCGCCACGTCCACCTCGGCGGACCCGCCTCCCGCGCCGTCCTGGCCGACCGGATGGGCCTCAACCGCAGCACCATCCTGGGCCTGGTGAATGACCTCACCACGGCCGGCCTGGTCGCGGAGGAGACCCCGCGGGACACCGGCCGGGCGGGCCGGCCCTCGCTGGTGGTCCGACCGGCGGCCGACCACGTGTACGCGCTCGCCTTCGACGTGGGGGTGGACCACCTGACGGCGGCTCGGGTCGGACTCGGCGGCGCGTTCCTGGCCCGCCGCAGCACGGCCTGGCCCGGTGCCGGGGAGCGCGAGCCGGGCGGCGCGGCCGACCGGCTCGCCGCCTTCGCCCGGGAGCTGGCGGCCGGGGCCGCACCGGGCAGCCGCTGCGTGGGCGTCGGCGCGGCCGTGCGCGGCCTGGTCCGGCACCCCGACGGCCTGGTCCGGCGGGCGCCCAACATCGGCTGGACCGAGCAGGACTTCCGCGCCGAACTCGCCGACCGGCTCGGCCCGGACACCTCGGTCGCCGTCGACAACGAGGCCAACCTCGGCGCCCTCGCGGAGCACCTGCGCGGCGCCGGCGCCGGCTTCGACGACCTGGTCTACCTGCACGGCGACGCCGGCATCGGCGGCGGCATCATCGCCGGCGGCCGGCTGCTGCGCGGTGCGGACGGCTACGGCGGCGAGGTCGGCCACCTGATCGTCAACCCGCGCGGCGGCCGCCGGTGCGGCTGCGGCTCCAGCGGCTGCCTGGAGGCGGAGGCCGGCGAGCGCGCCCTGCTCGACGCCGCCGGCCGCGGGCCCGAGACCACCGGACCGGCGGCCGTGCGCGCCGTGGTCGACGCCGCCGACCGCGGCGACATCGCCGCCCGCGCGGCGCTGCACCAGGTCGGCGACTGGCTCGGCGTCGGCGTCAGCAACCTGGTCAACCTGCTCAACCCGCGGGTGGTGATCTTCGGCGGCATCCTGCGCGACGTCTACCTCAGCTCGGCGGCGCAGATCCGCAGCCGGATCAACACCAGCACCCACGCCGTGCTGCGCGAGAGCCTCCGACTGCGGGTCAGCGGGCTGGGCACCGACTCCGTACTGGTCGGCGCCGCCGAGCTGGGCTTCGCCGCGCTGCTCGCCGATCCCCTGGAGTCGCCCGCCGGCTAGGGGGCGCCTCCGCTTCTGCCCGGGTCGTCGGGGTGCGGGTGGACGGCGGTGACCGCCGCGGCCGTCCACGGCCACAGCGGCAGTGTGCTGAGCAGCTCCGCACGCAGCTCGGCCTCGTCGACGGCCCGCCAGAGGCCGATGCTGCGCAGTTCGCCCACCGGGCGCCACAGCCTCCCCAGGTGCCCGGCGCGGGCGAGTTCGGCGGCCCGGACGGCCTCGGCCGGGTCGGTCCCCGCGGGCACGGTGGTGGTGAGGACGAACTTGGCCGGGTCGGTGAAGCCGGGGGTGACGAGGATGCCGCCGAAGTGGTGGACCGAGTTGTACAGGGCGAGCAGGGTGGACTCCTGGCCGCCGTGGGCGGTGGCGCTGGAGACGAAGCCGCCGTAGACCTTGCCGGCCGGCCTGCCCTGGGCCCACAGGCCACCGAGGCCGTCGATGAACTGCTTGAGCTGCGCGGCGACGTTGCCGAAGCGGCTGGGGGAACCGAAGATCACCGCGTCGGCCCACTCGATGTCCTCGGCGCTCGCCTCGGGGACGTCCCAGGTGGCGGCGTGGTGGGCGGCCCAGGCCGGGCTGGACTCGATGGCGCCGGCCGGGGCGAGCTCGGCGGCCTTCAGCAGGCGGACCTGCGCGCCGGCCTTGGCGGCGGCATCGTGCAGTTCCTTGGCGATCTCCGCGATGGTGCCGGTGGACGAGCAGTAGACGATGGCGAGCTTCACAGGGGTGGACACAGGCGTGCTCCGTCTCCTGCGGCACCGCCGTAGCCAGGGAAGCGGAGCACGTATGCAGATCGGCGAACTCGCCGCCCGTACCGGAGTGCCGGAGCGGCTGCTGCGGTACTACGAGGAGCGCGGGCTGCTGGCCCCGGAGCGGACGCCCGCGGGCCGGCGCCGCTACCAGGAGGCGGACGTGGTGCGGGTGGACAGCATCCGCGCGCTGCTCGCCATGGGCCTGAACACCGCGACGATCGCCGTCATGCTGCCGTGCGTCGCGAACGACGCGGGCCAACTGCTGGCGCAGTGCCCGGAGATGGTCACCCGGCTGGCCCGGCAGCGCAGGCGGCTGGACGAGTCGATCGCGGGACTGGAGCAGTCACGCCGCCTGGCCGACGGGCTGCTCGCGCAGACCGGGGTTCGACGCCGTCGCGGCGCGGCTCGGAACCGCTCAGCAGCAGCGGTTCGAGCCTGGCCGCCTGACGATCCGTCAGGACATCAGTTCACCGGCAACATAAGCGGTCAGGCGAGGAGCAACTGCCACTGCTGGTTGGTAGCGCTGCTGATGGTCTCTTGTTCGAGCTTGGCGCTGCTGCTCGTGGAGGAGGCAACCACGCCGACGGCCTTGCCGCTGCGGACGCTGACCAGGTTGACGTAGCCGTCGCCGGCGTCCGCGAGGGTCCACTGCTGGTTGCTGCCGCCGGTCGGGGTCCACTGGTCGATGGCCGCACCGTCGGCGGTGCCGCCGCCGAAGACGTCCATCGCCAGGCCGGACGAGCCGTTGAGCAGGGTGTAGGCGCCGCTGCCGGTGGGCTGGAACCGCCACTTCTGGTTGTCTCCGCCGTTGCGAGCGTACTGGATCAGCGTGGTCCCGGCCACGCTGCTGGCTCCCGGGTCGTCGACCGCCTTGCCGCTGTTCCGGTTGACCAGGAAGAAGCTGTCGTAGGTGGCGGTGGCACCAGCGGCCAGCGTGACGCTCTTGCTCCAGGCGCCGGACTCGACGGTGAGGGTAGCGCTCGCGGTGCCGTTGTTGTGCAGGGTCAAGGAGGTGACCTGGCCCGCCTGCCAGCTGAAGTCGACGGTGAGACCGCCGCGCACGCCGACGCCGGCGACGCTCCCGGAGGCCGCCCACGCGGACGGCAGGGCGGGCAGCAACTGAAGCAGGCCGGGGCGGGTGTAGACGAGCATCTCGATCGCGGCCGCCGGGAGGCCCATGTTGGCGTCGATCTGGAAGGTGTCGCCGGAATAGATGTCCATGAAGTTGCCGGCGGTGCCGGTGGCGCCGTTGGTGGAGTAGTGCAGGCCGTTGGTAAAGCAGGTGTAGGCGTTGGCGGCGTTCTTCAGCCGTGCCCAGCAGGCGGCGCGCCAGGCCACGCCCCAGCCGAAGCTGGACATGCCGCGCGCGGTGAGTAGCTTGGTGATGCCGGCGAGCAGGGCCGGGTCCGACTGGTCGGCGGTGATCCGGTCACCCGGGTAGAGACCGACGAGCGGGGAGAGGTGGCGGTGGGTCAGGTCGGAGGTGTCGAGGTTGGCGGGGGTCATCCACTCCTCCAACCACCCGGTGGTGGCGGAGACCTGGGGCAGGTAGAGGCTCGACTGCAGACCGGCGATGGTGGCGGAGTAGGTCGGGTCGAGGTTGAGGATGCCGGCGGCCTGCTGGTAGTTCTGGAAGAGCTGCCAGACCAGCTCCTGGGCGTAGGTGATGCCCTTCTGCTGAGCCGGGCCGTGCTCCGGTGACCAGTCGACGTCGTCGACCAGCTTGCCCGTGGTGGGGTCGGTGACGAGGCGGGCCTCCCAGAACTGGCAGGCGCTCTTCAGCAGGGGGTAGATGCCGGTCAGGTAGGCCCGATTCTGGGTGTACTGGTAGTGGTTGTACAGCTCGTTGCACAGCCAGGCGCCGCCGGGCGGGCTCCAGTCCCAACCCAGGCCACCGAACGGGTTGGCGGAGATCGCCACCGTCCAGCCGGCGATCTTGCCGGAGGAGTTGCGGTAGTTGCCGTTGCCGGTGTCGTTGAAGTGCGCCTGGGTGACCGCGGCCCAGGAGGGCTGCTGGTTGATGCAGTAGTCGGAGAACGGCTTGTAGCAGGAGCCCAGGCCCATCCGGTCGGGGAGCCAGTAGACCATCTGGATGTTGATGTCGGTGTGGTAGTCGAAGTCCCAGGACTCGGAGTTGGAGTCCGCCCACGGGCCCTGGAGGTTGATCGGCAGGCTCGTGCGCGAGCCGGAGATCATCAGGTAGCGACCGAACTGCAGGTAGGTGGCGTGCAGTTCCGGGTCGGGGACGCCCGTGGAGGAGGCGGCACTCAGGCGCGCGTCGGTGGCCATCGCGAGCTGGGCGGCGGTGGAGCTGCCCAGGTTGACGGTCATCGCCTGCTGCAGCGGCTGGTAGTCGGCCAGGTGGTTGCTCAACAGGGTGGCCGCACCCAGGCCGACGGCCCGCGAGGCCTGGCTGGTCGCCACCGCCAGCGGGGTGACCGTGGTGTCCATGAAACCGGCAGCCGTGGGCGAGTAGTTGGTGCCGCCGCTGATCACCAGCAGCACGTCCGAGCAGCCCGTGAACGACACGGCCGACCCCGCGGCACTGACCGTCCCGGTGGCGGCGGCGGCCTGGACGAGCGCGGCGTACTTGAGGCCGTTGCCCAGCGAGGAGTTGAGGGAGGCGGTGCCGGCCGAGGCGGTGGCGGTGGTGGCCTCCGAGCGGGTGCCGTTCAGTGCGAGAGTGCCGGTGTAGGAGCCGCCGCCGGACTGGCTCAGGTGGATCACGATGACGTCGTCGGGGTGGCTGGCCCACACGTCACGCCGGTAGCTCACACCCCCGTAGGTGTAGCTGACCGAGGCGTAGCCGTTGCTCAGGTCCAGCTGGCGCTGGTAGTCGGAGGCCGCCGAGAGCGTGTGCAGCGGGATGCTCAGCACGGCCTTGGCCAGCATCTGCATCGTGCCGAACTTCGTCGTGTCGTACGGGAAGCCGTTGCTGCCGGGCGTGGTGTTCGCGGTGCCCGCCCAGCACGTGACGTCCGTGACGTCGTAGGTCTCGGAGCTCGGGTCGCCGGTGAACAGTGCGCCGATCCGGCCGTTGCCGACCGGCAGGGCCGTGGCCATCATCGCGGAGGTGGAGCCCGGCGAGGTGTACCACATGGTCGTCGGGTTCGACACCGGACCCGTGGCACTGGTCGTGGCGGCGGCCGCGGGCCGCGAAGTGAAGACCGGCAGGCTCGCCAGCGCCGCCAGCGCCCCGAAGGACGCCGCACCGCGCAGTACCGATCTGCGGTTGGGAAGGGACTCGGACATCGTCGTCTCCTAAGACATAGACCCGACCTTTGATTGGTTCTGTCGGATTGTGACGGCGATACCAACCACAAGACAAGGGATGGAACAGGGTTGATGGCTCATCACGCCATCCCCGCTTCCTCTAGACATCCGATCACGACACGAGACGGTCCGCCGCCGACCGTACAACGCGGTCGGCGGCGGGCCGTCGGTGCTCCCGGTCGCTTCCAGTCCACCGAGGGCATGGTGGTCTGGCCGATGGCGAAGGCGGTCACCACCGGGTAGTGGTCGCTCGGCGCATGGGTGTCCGACTGGCCGGTCCAGCCGACTGCGGGTCGAACCCCTCGACGGTCTGCAGCACCGCGCCACCGGACGGCTTCGCCCGGTCCGGGTCGGAGTCGCCGGCTGTGCGGCCGACCTGGCCGTCAAGTCTCGATGTTGAGGTCGCCACCGATCAGCACCGGGCCCTGGGTGCCGACCGTGCTGTTCACCCGGCCTCGGATCTCGGCCATCTGGGCTACCCGGGTGGCCCGGTTGGTGGCCCGCCGCCGGAGCGGACCTGGCCGACGTTCGGGGTGGCGTACGGGTACTTGCCGGCCAGGTCCCTGGGGATCTGGCCGGTGGAGGTCTGGTTGAACAGCTCGTCGAGGATCACCACGTCCGCGTCGTGCTTGCGCTTGACCGCCTCGACGGTCGGGGTGCGGCCGGCCGCGTTCTCGTTCTCCACCGAGTCGACCGCCGAGGTGGCGAGGTCGACGTTGTAGGTGAAGACGGACAGCGGGGTGGTCGGCGGCGGGGTGGACGCAGTCGCGGCCGTGGCACCGATCGCGGAGCCGACGATGAGCGAAGCCGCGAGCGCGGCGGCGAAGGGGCGGAAGCTGGACACCGGGGTGTGCTCCATGGCTGGATGCGGAGAGAGCGGGCCGGAAAGGGCTTTCCCCGGCTCACGCGGACTGCCAGGGTGCGGCTGTGCGCGACCGCACCCTGGCCTGCGAGGTCTCCGACGGCAGCGGCACCGCCCCGCACCTGCGCTGGGCCAGCAGCACGGACGAGAGCGGTCGCGGCACCTTCCTGGTCGGCCCGCTCTCGCATCGCTGGGGCACCCGGCACACCGCGGCCCGCAAGGTGATCTGGTCTGAGCACCTGTTGCCGGAGTAGCCGCAGCGCCACGACTCGCCGCGGGTGTCGCCGCCTTCCGCCGTTCCCGCTCAGCCCGCCAGCCCGGCGAGGTACTGCGCGCCCGCACCGAGCAGCGGCTCCAGCCGGGCCGCCGCCGGGTACCAGGGCGCCTCGTACTCCCAGGCCACCCAGCAGTCCGCCGGCAGCAGGCCGACGCAGTCGCCGATCGGCAGGCAGCCCGCGCCGAGCGGCAGCGGGGTGAGGTCCCAGCGGCCGGCCACGTCCTTGACCTGCGCGTAGCCGAGCCGCGGCCCCAGCGCGTCCCGGCTCGCCGACGGGGTCTCGCCGGCCAGCCGGGTGTGCAGCAGGTCCCAGAGCCCGCCGACGGCCGGGTGGTCGACCTGGTCGAGCACCCGGGCGACGTCCCGGCCGGCCCGGTGCGAGTCATGGGTCTCCAGCAGGATCCGCACGCCCAGCCCGGCGGCCCGGTCGGCGACGGCGGCCAGCCGGCGGACGGCGCGCAGGTCGGCCTCGGCGGCCGGGCCCTCGCCGCCCTGCGGGAAGACCCGCAGGTGCTCCGCGGCCAGGTCGGCGGCCAGCCGCAGGTCGGTGAGCAGCGCGGAGACCACGGGCTCGTCCGGGCCGGGCGCGGCGACACCGGTGTACCCGGCCAGCGTCAGCGGGGTGAGGCCGGCCGCCTCGACGGTGCGCCGGACCTGCCGGCGCTCGGCGGCGGTCAGCCCGCCGTGCACCGGCTCGCCGGCGGCGCTGCGCAGTTCGAGTCCCTGCCAGCCGTGCCCGGCGGCCAGCCGGACCACCTCCGCGAGCGGGCGGCCGGGCAGTCCCAGGGTGGAGAGGGCCAGGCGCATGCTCAGCCCTCCCGTCGCACGGTGACCGTGCCGGGGCCGATCAGCGCGTGGTGGACGCTGCCGTCGGCCCAGGCCACCGCCACGGCCGGGCCGTCGAGCCGGATCCGGAAAGCGGCCTGCGCCTCCGACTCCGCCGGGAGCCTTGCCCCGGAGAGCCTTGCCGCCGAGACGAAGAGTGACGGCCCGTCAGCGGTGCGGCCGGTCAGCGCGGGCAGCGCCGCCGCCCGGCCGAAGACGGTGCCGTCGGGCACCTGGTGGGTGCCGGCCTCGGTGTACCCGGAGACGGCGCGCAGGGTGGAGCGCAGCCCGGTCCCCTCCGCCGCCACCTCGGCCGACGGCCCGGCCTCGGCCCGGGTCCGGACGGCCCGGTCGGCGACGGCCCAGCCGGTGTGCCGCACCTCCGTCCCGGCCGCGGCGCCGGTGACCAGGTGGAGGTGGACCTCCTCGGCGCCCGCCGCCAGCACCAGCGAGGTGACGGTGACCCCCTCGGCGGGCCGGTGCGCCGAGGCGGCCCAGCCGGGCCCGGCGCCCAGCGGCTCGATCCGGCCGCGGTCGCTGACCCGGCCTCCGGCGACCAGGCCGAAGTGGTTGTCGGCGCCGCCGCGGAAGGCCGGCCCGGTGACGGTGGAGTAGCCGAGCCGGGCGTACAGCGGGTCGTCGGGCAGCACCTGGTCGGCCGGCTGGTCGTCGCTGCCGTGGTTGTGCAGCCGCACGATCCCGTCGGCGGCGGTGGACTGCACCAGCCAGCCGGGCCCGGGCAGCCCGAGCACCGCGTCGCCGCGCTCCACCGGCGCGGGCTCCTCGGTCGCGGTCCAGACCGGGTGGTCGGCCGGCAGCAGCAGTCCGAGGAAGCCCTTGCTCGCCCAGTACGGGGAGGCCGGCCCGGAGTACTCCTGCACCAGCGGCGGGTACGGGCCGAACCAGCCCAGCGGCAGCAGGCCCTCGGCGTCCAGCGCGCCGCGGTCCAGGAAGTGGCGCAGCGCCCCGGAGGCCAGCCGGCGGGTGGTGCCGGGCGCGAGCGGGGTGCGGCCGCTCAGCGCGCCGGCCCAGAGCGGCCCGGCGGCGGCGAACCGGTAGATCAGCGAGCGGCCCTGGTGCATGGGCGCGCCGTCGCCGCCGAAGGTGCGGGCGTAGCCCTCCAGGTACTCGGCCAGCCGGCCGCCGTAGCGGGCGAGTTGCTGCTGATCGCCGGTCAGGTGGGCGTGCAGCACCGGGTAGAGGTGGAAGGCCCAGCCGTTGTAGTGGTCGAAGGCGCGCGGGCGGCCGTCGGTGTACCAGCCGCCGCCCAGGTACCACTGCTCGATCTTCGCCAGACCGCGATCGACGGCCGCCCGGGCCGCGCCGTCCTGGTCCATCCCGGCCTCGGCCAGGCTGCCTGTCTCGGCCAAGAAGGCGCCGACGGTGAACGGGAAGAGCCACCAGTTGTTGTCGACCGGCGTGTGCCGCAGGGCGCCGGAGAGCCAGTCGGCGACCCGCTCGCGCACCTCGGCGGGCAGGCCGTCCCAGAGCCACCGGCGGGTCAGCCGCAGCGCCAGCGCGATCGAGGCGGCCTCCACCATCGCCTGGCTGCGCTCGCCGACGACGGGCCAGGAGACCGGGTCCCGGTCGGTCAGCTCGCGCTCGGCGGTAGGGGTGCGGGTGCCGGCGGCCAGGCCCTCGGCGTACCGGGGCAGCAGGCCGTCCGGGTCGGCGCCACCCGCGCCGGCCACCCGGAAGGCGGCGAGCAGGAAGGTCCGGGCGAAGCCCTCCAGACCGTCGGAGCGGGTGCCGGAGACGCTGGGCCGGGGGCCGGGCAGGCCGATCAGCGCGTGCTCCGGTCCGGCGTACGGCCGCACCGCGGCGAGCAGCCCGTCCGCCACCGCCTCCCAGTGCGCGCGGGTCCAGCCGGTGTACGGGCTGAGCGCGCGGTCCTCCGGGGGGAGCGGGATCGAGAGCATCGCTGGGTTTCCCTTGGTCGGGCGCGAGGGCGTGGCGGGAGGCACCGTTCGGGGCGGGGAGCTGCGGGAACGGCGAGGCGGACGGTCGGACCCATCGCGCCTGCGCCTCCACTGTTCCACACCGCGAGCAGCGATGACAGGCCTCGACTTCTGGCTGGGAAAGCGCTTACCATTCCCTCCGCCACCCCACCCCGCACCACCTCCGAGAGGAGCCCCACCCATGTCCCGCAAGGTGATCGGCATCGTGATGAACGGTGTCACCGGCCGGATGGGCTACCGCCAGCACCTGGTCCGCTCCATCCTGGCCATCCGCGAGCAGGGCGGCCTGCGCCTGGACGACGGCGAACTGCTCTGGCCCGAGCCGATCCTGGTCGGCCGCAGCGAGCGCAAGCTCAAGGAGCTGGCCGAGCGGCACAACCTGGCGCACTGGACCACCTCGCTGGACGAGGCGCTGGCGCACCCGCTCGCCGAGGTCTACTTCGACGCCCAGGTGACCCAGGCCCGCGAGGCGGCGATCCGCAAGGCCATCGCGGCCGGCAAGCACATCTACACCGAGAAGCCGACCGCCGAGTCGGTGGAGGCCGCCCTGGAGCTGGCCCGCCTCGCCCGCGCGGCCGGGGTCCGCAACGGCGCGGTGCAGGACAAGCTCTTCCTGCCCGGCCTGCTCAAGCTGAAGCGCCTGGTGGACGGCGGCTTCTTCGGCCGGATCCTGTCCGTGCGCGGCGAGTTCGGCTACTGGGTCTTCGAGGGCGACTGGCAGGACGCCCAGCGGCCGTCCTGGAACTACCGCGCCCAGGACGGCGGCGGCATGATCCTCGACATGTTCCCGCACTGGCGCTACGTGCTGGACAACCTCATCGCCCCGGTCCGCTCGGTCTACGCCCACACCGCCACCCACATCCCCGAGCGGGTCGACGAGCAGGGAACCGCTTACCAGGCCACCGCCGACGACGCCGCCTACGGCATCTTCGAGCTGGAGGGCGGCATCACCGCCCAGATCAACTCCTCCTGGGCGGTGCGGGTGGACCGCGACGAGCTGGTGGAGTTCCAGGTCGACGGCACCGAGGGCAGCGCCGTCGCCGGCCTGCGCAACTGCCGCTTCCAGCACCGGGCCGGCACCCCCAAGCCGGTCTGGAACCCCGACATCCCCGCCACCGAGCCGTTCCGCGCCCAGTGGCAGCAGGTGCCGGACAACGCCGAGTTCGACAACGGCTTCAAGATCCAGTGGGAGCTGTTCCTCAAGCACGTCGTCACCGGCTCGGAGTACCACTGGGACCTGCTGGAGGGCGCCAAGGGCGTGCAGCTCGCCGAACTCGGCCTGCGCTCCGCCGCCGAGGGCCGCCGGCTCGACGTCCCGGAACTGGAGATCTGATGGCCGAGTTGAAGCTTCCCGGTGCCGGCCGGTTCGTGCTGCGCGAGCCCGAGCCGCTGCCCGTCGGCGCCCGGCCCGCCGCCGCCCGCACCGTCTTCGCCGCCGCCCACGTGGTCGCCGACCCGCTGGGCGACAACACCCCGGGCGCGCCGGCCGCCGTGGACTGGCCGGCCACCCTGGCCTTCCGCCACCACCTCTGGGAGCTCGGCCTCGGCGTGGCCGACTCCATGGACACCGCCCAGCGCGGCATGGGCCTGGACTGGGCCGCCACCCAAGAGCTGATCGCCCGCTCCGGCGCCGAGGCCAAGGCCGTCGGCGGCCGCCTCGCCTGCGGTGCCGGCACCGACCAACTCCCCTCCCCCAGCGCCTCGCTGGCCGAGATCACGGCCGCCTACGAGGAGCAACTGGAGGTGGTCGAAGCGGCCGGCGCCCAGCCGATCCTGATGGCCAGCCGGGCGCTGGCCGCCACCGCGCACGGCCCGGACGACTACCTGCGGGTCTACGGCCGCCTGTTGGAGCAGTCCGCCCGCCCGGTGGTCCTGCACTGGCTGGGCGACATGTTCGACCCCGCGCTGGCCGGCTACTGGGGCTCCGCCGACCTGGACCAGGCCACCGCCACCGTGCTGGAGCTGATCGGCGGCCACGCCGAGCGGATCGACGGCATCAAGGTCTCGCTGCTCGACGCCGACCGCGAGATCGCGCTGCGCCGCGCCCTGCCCGAGAGCGTCCGCCTCTACACCGGCGACGATTTCAACTACCCGGAGCTGATCCGCGGCGACGAACTCGGCCACAGCCACGCCCTGCTGGGCGTCTTCGATCCGATCGCGGCCACCGCCGCAGCCGCCCTCCAGGCGCTGGACGCCGGCGACCTCGACCGCTACGACGCGCTCTTCGCGCCGACGCTGCCGCTGGCCCGCCACCTGTTCGCGGCGCCGACCTACCACTACAAGACGGGCATCGTCTTCCTCGCCTGGCTCGGCGGGCACCAGGACCACTTCACCATGGTCAACGCCGCCCAGGCCAACCGCTCGGTGCCGCACCTGGTCGAGCTCTTCAAGCTCGCCGACGCGGCCGGCGTGCTGCCCGACCCGGACCTGGCCGCCCACCGCATGCGCGCCTTCCTCTCGGTGGCGGGGGTGGCAGGCTGATGCGGCTCGCCCTGAACCAGTACACCACCAAGAACTGGAGCCTGCCCGAGGCCGTCCGGGGCTGCGTGGACGCGGGCCTGCCCGCGATCGGCCTCTGGCGCGACAAGGTCGCCGAGACCGGGCTGGCCGAGAGCGCCAAGCTGGTCCGCGACAGCGGACTGGCCGTCAGCTCGCTCTGCCGGGGCGGGTTCCTCACCGCACCCGACGGGGCGGCCCGCGCCGCCGCGCTGGCCGACAACCTGCGGGCCCTGGAGGAGGCGGCCGAACTCGGCACCGACACCCTGGTGATGGTGGTCGGCGGCCTGCCCGAGACCGGACCGGGGCAGCGCAGCCGCGACCTGCCCGGCGCCCGCCGCCGGGTCGCCGAGCTGATCGCCGAACTCGCGCCGCACGCGGCCGACTTCGGCGTGCGGATGGCGATCGAGCCGCTGCACCCGATGTTCTGCGCGGACCGCGCCGTGGTCTCCACCCTGGGCCAGGCACTGGACCTGGCCGAGCAGTTCCCGGCGGAGCAGGTCGGCGTCGTGGTGGACAGCTACCACGTCTGGTGGGACCCGGAGTTGGACCGGCAGATCGCCCGGGCCGGCGCGGGCGGCCGGATCGCCTCCTACCAGACCTGCGACTGGATCCTGCCGCTGCCGGCCGACACCCTGCTCGGGCGGGGGCACGTCGGCGACGGGTGCATCGACTTCCGCGCCCTGACCGACCAGGTCACCGCGGCCGGCTACACCGGCTGGATCGAGGTGGAGATCTTCAACCAGGAGATCTGGGACACCCCAGGCGAGCAGACCCTGCGCACCATGATCGAGCGGCATCTGACCCACGTGGCCGCCCCGTGAGAGTGGTCATCGCCCCGGACTCCTTCAAGGGCACCGTCACCGCCTCCGAGGCCGCCCGCGCCCTCGCGGCCGGCTGGCGCACCGTCAGGGCGCGGGACGAGCTGACGCTGCGTCCGATGGCCGACGGCGGCGAGGGCACCCTCGAGGCCGTGGCCGCCGCCCACCCGGGGGCCGAGCTGCGGACGGTGGAAGGGTGTACCGGCCCCGACGCGCGGCCGGTGCGCGGGCAGTACGCGCTGCTGCCCGGCGGCACTGCGGTGGTCGAACTCGCCACCGCCAGCGGCCTGCCGCTGATGGCGCGGCCGGCCCCGCTGACCGCCACCACCCGGGGCACCGGCGAGACCATCGCCGCCGCCCTGGACGCCGGCGCCACCGGACTGATCGTCGCCCTCGGCGGTTCGGCCTCCACCGACGGCGGCGCCGGCCTGCTCACCGCCCTCGGCCTGCGCCTCCTGGACGGCGACGGGCTGCCGCTTCCGGGGGGCGGCGGTGCGCTGGGCCGAGCGCACCGCGTCGACCGCACCGCCCTGCGCCCGGCTCCGCCCGGCGGTGTGCGCCTCCTCACGGACGTCACCAACCCGCTGCTCGGCCCCGACGGCGCGGCTGCCGTCTACGGACCGCAGAAGGGTGCCGGACCGCTGGAGATCGCCGAGTTGGAGCGGGGCCTGGCCCGGCTCGCCGAGTTGTTCGGCGGCGACCCCGAGCACCCCGGCGCCGGCGCGGCGGGCGGCACCGCCTACGGCCTGTCGGCCCTCTGGGGCGCCCGCTCACTGCCGGGCGCGAGCACGGTCGCGGACCTGCTCCGCCTCGACGCGGCCCTGGCGGACGCCGACCTGGTGATCACCGGCGAGGGCCGCTTCGACGCCACCAGCCTGCGCGGCAAGGCGGTCGGCGAGGTCCTGGCCCGGGCCGAGCGGGCCGGCGCCACCGCCCGGGTGGTAGCCGGCGAGTCCGCGGAACCGGGCCCGCTGACCCTCACCGAGCTGGCCGGCTCACCGCGAGCCGCCCGCGCCGACGCGGTCCGCTGGCTCACCGAGGCGGGCGCGGTGCTCGCCCGGACCTGAGCCCGCCGACCTCTTTCACTCGGCCACCGACCTCACCGACGCCCTACCGACGCCCGTGAGCGGCCCGCCCGGGTCAGGGCGGTGCCGCTCACGGGCGTCGGTAGGGCGTCGGGGCCACGGAGACCCGTCGTCCCTGGTCACCGGCGGGGCGGGGAGCTGGTCCTGCAGGCCGTCGGGCAGCGCGATGACGGTGGAGTGGTGGCCGGTCGAGGGCGGAGGCGGGCTCAGCCGCGCAGGATCCCGCACAGCCGGGCGACCTCGGTCGCGGTCGCCTCCCGCGCCGGGCCCAGGTAGCGGCGGGTGTCCACCAGCACGGGGGCCGCCGCCAGCACCTCGCGCACGGTCGCGGTGAAGACGCTGTTGAGGTGGGTGGCGATGTTGACCTTGGTCATGCCGCGGCGCACGGCCTCGCCCAGGTGCTCGTCCGCGACGCCCGAGGAGCCGTGCAGCACCAGCGGCACCGGCACGGTGGCCCGCAGTGCGGCGATCAGCTCGAAGTCGAGCGCGGCGTCCCGGGTGAGCATCGCGTGCGAGCTGCCGACGGCGACGGCGAGCGCGTCCACGCCGGTGGCGGCGACGAACTCGGCCGCCTCGCCCGGGTCGGTGCGCACGCCGGGCGCGTGCACCCCGTCCTTGCCGCCCACCTCGCCGAGCTCCGCCTCGACCCAGCAGCCGGCGGCGTGGCAGCGCTCCACCACCTCGGCGGTCGCCCGCACGTTCTCCTGGTACTCCAGCGTGGAGGCGTCGAACATCACCGAGCCGAAGCCCAGCGCGACAGCCTCGGCGACCAGCTCCGCGGAGGTGGCGTGGTCCAGGTGGACGGCGACCGGTACGGCGGCCGCCTCGGCGATGGCCAGGGTGGCGCGGCCGATCGCGGTCAGCGAGCCGTGGTAGCGGACGGCGTTCTCGCTGATCTGCAGCACCACCGCCGCGCCCGCGGCCTCGGCCCCGGCGACGATGGCCTGGGCGAGTTCGAGCTGGATGACGTTGAAGGCGCCGAGGCCGCGGCCGTGGGCCGCCGCCTCGGCGACCAGCTCGCCGGTTCCGATCAGGGGCATGGCAGGACTCCTCGGTGCTGACGGTCAGTCGGGTATGCGGTCGAACGGGAGGACGGCCACCTGCTCGCACAGCCGCCGGTAGAGCCCGGCGTCGTAGCTCCCGGCGAGCGGCGCGGCGACGGCGGCCGCCGACAGCGCCACGGCGCGGGCCAGCAGGGCGGGCCAGGGCAGGCCCGCCACCAGCCCGGCGGCCAGCGCCGCCACGGCGGCGTCCCCGGCGCCGGTGGGGTTGCCGGTGATCCGCGCCGGCGGCCGGGCGCGCCAGCTCCCCTCGGGCGTGACGGCCAGCAGGCCCTCGGCCCCGAGCGAGGCGATCACGCTCCCGGCGCCGGCGGCGCGCAGCCGGGCGATCGCCGCCGGCGGGTCCGACTCGCCGGTGGTGGCGGCCAGTTCGTCGGCGTTCGGCTTGATCAGGGTGGGCCGCTCGGGCAGTGCCGCGAGCAGCGGCTCGCCCTCGGCGTCCAGCAGCACGGGCAGCCCGCGCCGCCGGGCGATCCGCAGCAGCTGTGCGTAGCCGTCCGCCGGCACGCCGGGCGGCAGGCTGCCGCTGAGCACCACGGCGTCGGCGCCGGCCGCGAGCGGGGCGAAGGAGCCGGTGAACCGGGCCCATTCGGCGGGCGTGACCTGTGGTCCGGGCTCGAGCAGCATGGTGGTCCGGTCGGCCCGCCGGTCCACCACCGCGACCGTGCGGCGGCTCTCCGCGGCGACCTCGGCCATCGCGTCGGGCAGCCCGGCGGCGGCGAGTTCACGGCGCAGGGCGCGCCCGGTCGCGCCGCCGGCCAGTCCGGTGACGGTGGTGTCCACGCCCAGCGCCCGCAGCACCCGGGAGACGTTGACCCCCTTGCCGCCGGCCCGTTCGGCCACCTCGGCCACCCGGGTGCTGGCGCCGACCCGCAGGCCGTCCACGCCGTAGGTCAGGTCCAGCGCGGCGTTGAGGGTGACGGTGAGGATCATGCGCCGGTGGGCTGGGCGAGGACGATGGAGCGGGTGAGGTTGCGGGGCTGGTCGGGGTCCAGGCCCTGGGCCTCGGCGAGGGCGACGGCCAGGCGCTGGGCGCGGACCAGGTCGGCCAGCGGGTCGAGGTCGCTGAGCACCGCGGTGGCGCCGGTGGCGGCGATCTGCTCGAGCAGCCCGTCGGGTGCCTGGCCGAAGATCCACACCAGCCGGCCGGGGGCGCTGATGCTGATCGGGCCGTGGCGGTACTCCATCGCCGGGTAGGACTCGGTCCAGGCGCCGGCGGCCTCGCGCAGCTTGAGGGCGGCCTCGTTGGCCAGGCCGATGGTCCAGCCGGTGCCCAGGAAGGTGATCTGGCCGGCGGCGAGGGCCGCGGCGGGCAGGTCTTCGGCGGCGGCGAGGGCCGCCTGCTCGGGCAGGTCGGCGGGGGTCAGGCCCAGGCTGCTGCGCAGCAGGACCAGGGCGGTGGTGGCGAAGCGGGTCTGGACCACGGACTTCTCGTCGGCGAAGGAGAGGTCCACCACGGTGTCGGCGGCGCCGGTGACCGGGGTGTCCAGGTCGCCGGTGAGCGCGGTCGTGGCAAGGCCGGCCGCGCGGGCCCGGGCGAGCGCGTCCAGCACCTCGGTGGTGGTGCCGGAACGCGTGATCGCCACCAGCCGGTCATAGCGCCGGGCGGCCGGGTACTCGGAGGCGGCGAACGCGTCGGTCTCGCCCTGGCCGGAGCCCTCGCGCAGCACGGCGTAGGCCTGCGCGATGTAGAGCGAGGTGCCGCAGCCGACGACGGCCACGCGCTCGCCCGTGGCCGGGAGGCCCGCCGGCTCGAGCTCCGTCGCGCGCCGCCAGCAGTCCGGCTGGCTGGCGATCTCGGTGGCGACATGGGTCATGGGGCGGTTCCTTCCACGGCATGCCGCTCGATGCGGCCGGACTGCTTAAAGCTGATTCTTTTATAGTGCAAACGAGCACGTTTGAGCAATCACCCGTGGAGCGAGCCGTTCGGCCCGCGACCGATGAGTCCGGGGAGGCCGGTTCGTCTCAGCTGACGACCGGGAAGCTGGAACTGGGAAGGAGCCGGACATGCGGATCAGGGCCAACGGTGTCGAGCTGTGCGTGGAGACCACCGGGGAGCCGGCGGATCCGCCGGTGCTGCTGATCGGGATCACGGTGCAGAGCTGGCCGGACGAGCTGTGCGCGGCACTGGCCGGGCGGTACGTGGTCCGCTACGACCTGCGGGACACCGGCCGTTCGGCCTTCGTCGATCCGGAGGCACCCGGCTACGGCCTGCGCGACCTGGTGGCGGACGCCTCGGAGCTGCTGGTGGCGCTGGGGCTGGGGCGGGCGCACGTGGTCGGGCTGGGCGTCGGCGGTTTCGTCGCGCAACTGCTCGCGCTGGACCACCCCGAGCAGGTCGCCTCGCTGACCCTGGTCTCCACCCGCCCGGTCGCCCCGGGCCCGGCCGACCCGGACCTGCCCGGCCACGACCCTGCGGTCATGGGGCAGCTCTTCGGGCATCCGGAGCCGGACTGGTCGGACCGGGGCAGCGTGGTCGACTACCTCACCGCCGCCGCGCGGCTGACGTCCGGCTCGGCCGGCTTCGACGAGCAGGAGGCCCGGGCGGCCGCCGGCGCCGTCTTCGACCGCTCGGCCCCCACCGCGAAGGCCCAGCGCGCGAGCCACCTGGGCACCGTCTTCGCGGCCCTGGACTGCGGGCCGCGCTGGCGCGAGCGGCTGGGGCGGATCACCGCGCCGACCCTGGTGGTGCACGGGGACGAGGATCCGTTCTTCCCGCACGGCAACGGGGCCGCCCTGGCCGCCGAGATCCCGGGTGCCACCCTGCTCACCCTGCCGGGCATGGGGCAGGGCCTCCCGCGCCCCACCTGGCCGGTGGTGGTGGACGCCCTGCTGCGCCACACCTCCTGACGGTCGATCGGCTCGGCCCGCCGCCGCACCGGAGCCGGACGCACCGCTGCCCGGCGGCTCCGACCTGGGGTCGGGGGCGCCGGGCAGCGGCAGGAGGCGGGATCAGTGCAGGATCGCGTGGGTGATCGCGCAGGAGTGGGTGTCGTTCGACCAGCTGGCCTGCTCGGTGAAGGTGCCGGTGCCCATGGCCACGTTGGCCGCGCCGCCGGCCTGGCCCGCGTTGATCCAGGCGCACTCGTCCGAGTTCTCCTCGCCGGTGCTCGGGTTGGTCCACCCGCCGGCCGGGAACTGGTCGGACATCATCTCGTGCCACTCGTGGCCCAGGGTCATCGTCCAACCGTCCAGCGTGCCGGGCGAGTTGACGAAGCCGACGCCGCAGGAGGCGCCCATGTCCATGTTGTACGGCTGGTTGCTGAAGGCCAGCGGGCCGTACGGGGAGCTGACCGCGCCGCCGGTGAGCGTGGAGTCACCGGTGTAGTCGTGCCAGGCGCAGTAGTTGTTGAAGTAGCCGTCCGGGTTGGTGTTGTGCGGCGAGAGGATCACGTAGTACGTGTGCCGGTTCGAGGCGGCGGTGGTCTTGCCGAAGTGCGCGGCCGCCTTGACCGCCTCCGCGCCGAGCTGGTGGCCGGTGGCCGCACTCGGCGAGGCCGCCGAATTGTCGTACCAGACGCCGGCGAGCACGCCGCCGGTCTGGTAGGGCACGAAGCTGGCGGTCGACGGGCAGCTGCTGGCGCCGGCGGACACGTTCGGGCCGTCGCACCACTGGGTCAGGTCGGCGGACCACTTCTCGCCGCCGGTGCCGATGCCCTTGAACATCTTCTGGGTGGCGGCCGCGGCGCCGTCGGGGTCCTTGCTGAAGGTGGTGTTGCCGCCGCTGTCGGTCCCCGCGGTACCCCATTGGGTGCCGTAGAACACCAAGTACACCTGCGAGTGGCCGTCGTTCACGCCGACGCCGCTGATGCCGCCGCCGTAGGTCAGGTCGTTGGCGTTGGCCAGCTTGGCGCGGTTGGCCGCGGCCTTGTCGACCGTGGTCATCACGCCGTGGCGGGCGTGGGCGGCCGGGGCCTCCTGGGCCGAGGCCGGGGTGACGGCCAGGAAGGCACCCGCGGCGAGCGAGAGCGCGGCGACACCGGTGAGTGCGGCGCGGGCCGTGCCGCGGAAGGTGGGGTTACCCATTGTGGGGGAGGTTCCTCTCTGGACGGAGCCGCATCGCGGGGGTGGGCGGTGCGGTCGATCAGGCGGTGCGAGGAGCGGCGGCGGGCAGCACCGGGCCGCGCCCGTGCGTCGTGAGGCAGTGCGTTGCTCAGGGCAGTGCGTTGCTCAGGGCAGGGCGCGGCCGTGGTCGGAGGCCGTGGATCGCAGAGGCACGGCCACTCCGACTCCCTTGGGGGAACCGGTGTTCCGGTTCCGGTGCGGGGTCGGGGCGGCTCGCCGTGAATCGAGGAAAGCAGAGTTGTCAGCACGCAGTCAATGCTGTGGACACGGTGGAAATCCCGGGCCTCGTTAATTAACACAACGAAGTGGCCAAGGGTCCGTCAGGTCACGCGCGGATTTCCGAAAGCTGACCGGCCGTCAGCTCACCGTGCCGTCCGGCAGAGGGAGTTCGCACCAGATCACCTTGCCCTCGGCGGTGTACCGGGTGCCCCAGCGGTGCGCGAGCTGGGCGACCAGGAAGATCCCCCGGCCGCCCTCGTCGGTGGTCGCCGCCCACCGCAGGTGCGGCGCGGTACTGCTGCCGTCGGCCACCTCGCAGACCAGGCTGGTGTCGTAGAGCAGCCGCACCCGCACCGGCACGGTGGCGTACCGGATGGCATTGGTGACCAGCTCGCTGAGGATCAGCTCGGTGGCGAACCCCAGCTCCTCCAGCCCCCAGTGCGCCAGCCGCTCGGCCGCCGCGGCCCGGACCCGCGCCACGGCCGCCGGGTCGATCGGCACCTCCCACTCGGCGGCCCGGTCGGCGCTCAGCAGCCCCGTCCGGGCGACCAGCAGCGCCACGTCGTCGGCCGGGTGCCCGACCAGCATGGAGCGGGTCACCGCCTGGCAGATCTCCTCCGGCGTGCCCCGGGCGTGCTCGGCCAGCACCGTGCGCAGCCGCTCCAGCCCGACGTCGATGTCGCGGCCCCGGCTCTCCACCAGCCCGTCGGTGAAGAGCACCAGGCCGGAGCCGCCCGGCAGCCGCAGCTCGGTGGTCTCGAACGGGTGGCCGCCGATGCCCAGCGGCGGCGAGACCGCCACCTCGGGGTAGTCCACCGTGCCATCCGGCGCGATCAGCGCGGGGCGCAGGTGGCCGGCCCGGGCCAGCGCGCAGTCGCCGGTCACCGGGTCGTAGACCGCGTAGACGCAGGTGGAGCCGGAGATCTCCAGCCCGGTGTTCTCCTCGTCCAGCTGGGCGACCAGCTCGTCCAGCCGCCCCAGCACCTCGTCCGGCGGCAGGTCCAGCGCGCTGAAGTTGCGGATGGTGGTGCGCAGCCGGCCCATCGCCACGGCCGCGTTGATGCCGTGGCCGACCACGTCGCCGACCACCAGCGCGGTCCGGAAGCCGGGCAGCGGGATCACGTCGAACCAGTCCCCGCCCACCCCGGCGTGGGCCGGCAGGTAGCGGTAGGCGACCTCCAGCGCGGTGCGCTCCGGCAGGGTGCGCGGCAGCAGGCTGTGCTGCAGCGCCACCGCCAGGCCGTGCTCCCGGGTGTAGCGGCGGGCGTTGTCGATCGAGACGGCGGCCCGGGCGGCCAGCTCCTCGGCCAGCACCAGGTCGTCGGGCTCGAACGGCCGCCCGTCCGGCGCGCGCCGGAACTCCACCACCCCGAGCACCGCCCCGCGCACCGGCAGCGGCGCCACCAGCGCCCGGGGCTGCTCCCCCGCCTCCGGCACCGCGACGCCCAGCAGCAGCGCCCGCTCGCCCGGCGAGCCCTCGCCGAGCTGGAAGGTGGCGCCGACCGGCACCGGCTCCGCAGCGCCGATCGCCCCGCGCACCGCCATCCGCCGCAGCTGCCCGCCCGCGCCCTCCGGCTCCTCGCCCTTGGTGACCAGGTCCAGCAGGTCCACCGCCGCCCCGTCGGCGAAGCCGCCCCGGGCCACCTCGGCCAGCTCCTCGCAGGTGCGGGTCATGTCCAGGGTCCGGCCGATCCGCATGCCCGCCTCGTGCAGGAGCCGGCTGCGCCGCCCGGCGGCGGCCACCCGGCTGGTCAGCTCGTGCAGCTCGGTGGAGTCGCGCAGCGTCACCACGGTGCTGGGCAGGCCGCCGTACGGGGCGGTGGGCCGCTTGTTGATCGCCAGCAGCCGGTCGCCGGCCGGCTGGATCGCGTCGGTGACGTCGCCGTCCGAGGCCAGCAGCGCCGCGGTGTCCGGGTCCAGGCCGAGCTCGGCGAGCGGGCGCTGCTCGGCGTCGGCGGGCAGGTCGAGCAGCCGCCGCGCCTCGTCGTTGGCAAGCAGCAGCACCCCGTCCGCGCCGATGATCAGCACGCCCTCGCGGACGGCGTGCAGCACCGCGTTGTGGTGGTCGTACATCCGGGCCAGCTCGGTCGGCCCCAGCCCCCGGGTCTGGCGCTGCAGCCGGCGGGCCGCGAAGGCGGTGCCGATCGCCGCCAGCAGCACCGCGGCCCCGGCGGCGGCGAGCAGCACCTGGACGTGCGAGCCGACCACCGAGTTGACCTTGCTGACGGTGATGTTGACGGCCACCACGCCCTCGGGCGCGCCGTTCGGCCCGAAGATCGGCACGGCGGTCGCGATCGAGTGGTAGCCGGACTGGTCGACGTCGAAGGTGACCGTCCGCCCGGCGAGCAGCCGCGGCAGCACCTCCCGGGTCACCTCGGGCGGCGGGGTGTAGGGCTTGCCGACGTAGTCGGGGTAGGGCGAGGTCAGCTGCACGAAGGAGGTGTTGATCACCACCACCGAGTCCACCCCGGTGGCCTGCCGCACCGCCTCGGCCTGCGGCTGCAGCACCGCGGACGGGTCCGGGCTCTGCAGCGCCGCCACCACCCCGGCCGAGTGCGCGAAGGTCGCCGCCACGCTGTGGGTGACCCGCCGGGCGTCGGTCTCGGCGCTGGACCGCGCCTGCAGCACCATCGCGGTGACGGCGCCGGCTACCAGCAGCAGCACGATGACCAGTTCCACCAGGAAGATCCGGCCGGCCAGGTTGTGCACCGAGAGCAGCGAGCGAGCGCCGCCGATCTCCCGCGTCGGCGTCGCACCGCGGTCACGGTGCGACGGGGTACGGCGCCGGAGGCTCACCACACCCCATCATCGGCATCCGCCGTGCCCTCCCGCAACGCGCGCTCACCCGTCCCGGCCTGCGGCGGGACCCTCGCCGTCGGCCTGTGCCAGGGCCCGCCGCAGCTCCAGCGGCGCCACGCCGTGCCAGCGCCGCACGGCGCGCCGCAGCGCCCGCTCGTCGGCGAACCCGACCCGGCGGGCGACCTCGCGCAGCGTCACCGCCGGGTCGCGCAGCAGCCGCTCGGCCTCGGCCCGGCGCACCCCGTCCACCACCGCCTCGTAGGTGGTGCCGGACTCGGCGAGCCGGCGGCGCAGGGTGCGCTCGCTGACCGCCTGCCGGCGGGCCTGCTCGGCGATCGGGGGCGGGTGGGGCAGAGCGCTCGCGATGGACAGCTCCAGGGCGGAGGTCAGCGCCTGCCGCACGGGCCGCTCGCGCCGGGCGGCGGACTCGGCCTCCAGCATGGCCACGGTGGCGCTGAGCACCCGCGGGTCCCGGGTCGGCATCGGGGCGCGGGCCCAGTTCGCGGCGACCAGGCAGCGGTTGGCGGGCGCGCCGAACCGCACCGGGCAGCGGAACAGGGCGCTGTGCGGGCCGTCGTCCGCCGGCCGCGGGTAGGCGAGTTCGACGGCCAGCGGGGCGAAGCCGGCGCCGAGGCCGTGCCGGATGAAGGTGACGGTGTTGGCCAGCGCCTCGTCGACCAGGAAGACGGCGACCCCCGGGTCCGGTTCCGGGGCGGGCAGCTCGACCCTCAGCGCGAACTCGCCGCCGTCGGCGCCGGGCCGCTCGGCGGTGAAGCGCACCATCGCGCCGGCCAGGTCCTGGTAGCGGATGCCGAGCTCGACCGCGTCCCACATGGTCTCGGCGGCCAGCAGCGCGAAGCCGACCTGGCCGCGGGCGGTCAGGCTCTGCCCGGCGCCGACGGCCAGCCCGAGCTGCGGATCCCCGGTCAGCTCCAGCGCCCGCCGGATCACCGCCGTGCCCTGCCGGTGCGAGATCCGCAGCTCGGCGCGGTGCAGCAGCTCCGGGCCGAGGCCGACCGCGTCCAGCGCGGGCTGCAGGTCGATGCCACGCTCCGTGACCGTGGAGATCAGATACCAGAGGATGCTGGGGCGGATCGTCGCGGCGTCGGCACACGCCTTCCCAGCTGGGGCTGCCGGTGGGAGGCTGTTCGACGTCATGCTGCACCGCTTCCGGGACACGTCCCCCCGAAGGCCCACTATACGGGCGGCGGCCACGCAGCGTGGCCGCCGAGGCCCGCAGCCAGGCCGGTGCGGCCCTGCCCGGCGGGGCGCGGTCTGCGTACCGTCGGCGGTACCGAACGGACCCCGCCCGCTCGGTTGCGCGCCGGGCGGGCCGTCAGAGGGAGCAGCCCCCCATGCACTCCTCCGGCACCGCTGCCGTGTTGCGCCCGGCGGCCTACCTGCGTGCCATCCCGGCCAGGCCCGGGGCAGCGGACCTCCAGCGGGAGGCGCTGCGCCACTTCGCCGCCCAGCTGGGCCTGCCGGTCCCGGCGTACTTCCTCGACGACGGCCTGCCACCGGCCGCCGGCCTGCCACCGCAGCCCGGCTTCGAGGCGCTGGTCCGGTCGGTGCTGGACGGGACGCACCGGATGCTGCTGATCCCCGGCCCCTGGGTGCTGGCGGCGGGCGAGGGCCGGGTGCAGGTGGCGATGCGGCTGCTCACGGCGGCCGGCTGCACCCGGATCCTGGCCCTGCCCGGGCAGCGCCCCGCCCGGCCGCGGCCGTGACGACCGTGCCGCACCTGCCGCCACGCTCCCCGCGCTCGGGCGCGGCGGCGATGTACCTGCGCTGCTACCCGTACGACCAGTGGCACATGTCGGCCCACCGCGAGGCCGTCCACCGCTTCGCCGGACTGCGCGGGGTGCGCGACCCGCTGGTCTTCCTGGACAACGGCTACCGCGCCGGCGAGCCCCGCCCGGCCCTGCGCCGGCTGCTGCACGAGATCCGCCACGGGCGGCTGGACGTGGTGCTGGTGCCCGGCTGGTTCGTCTTCGCGCTGGACGACGCGGTGGCGGCCCTGATCGCCGGCCGGATCACCGCCACCGGCTGCCGGCTCTGGGAGCTGCCGCCGCGCACGGCCTAACGGGGCGTTCGTGTACCATCCTCGCGGTCGACGTACAGGTGTACCGGGGTGGGGGCGGCGTGTTCAGGGGTTCTGCGGTGGCGGTGGCGATGGCGGTGCTGGCGGCCGGCTCGGTCCTGGCGGGGTGCTCGGCGTCCGAGCGCAAGGCGGCGCAGCCCGCGCCGGTGGCCGTCAAGTCCCGGGCGGACGCGGAGGCCTGGATGCCAGGTCTTCGGCCAGGTGCGGGACGCGGCCGCGCCGCAGGGCGAGCCGGGCATCCCGACGACCTGGTTCGTCAAGTGCCGGGGCACCGTGACGACGGCCCAGCCGCAGGAGCCGTACGTGCTGAACTTCTCCGCCCTGCTCGACGTCCCGCCCGCCCAGCGGGTGGGCGTGGTGCGGCGGGTCCGGGACGCGCTCGGCGCCCGGGGGCTGACGATCAGCCAGTACCAGGAGTCCCCGCCGAAGTCCGCCACCGACGTGCCGACCGCCTCCTTCCGCGCCGACCACGGCACCGAGGGCAGCGCCGACCACTACACCGTGCTGCTGGACAGCGGCTACCCCGGCACGGCGGTCTCGGTCGCCGTCAGCACGCCCTGCCTGGCGCCGACGGCTGCCTAGCCTCGGTACCCGGCGGCGGGCTGCAGCAGGCGCGGGCCGCCGGTGTGCGGCTGCCGGAGGTAGCCCTCGGGCGGCGTCGGCAGCGCCTCGACGCACTGCGCCGAGCAGGCGTTGACCAGCAGCGGCAGCACGTCGGCGGAGGAGGTGCGCAGCGAGATCCAGACCTGGCGCAGGTCCGCCGCGGCCACCGGGCCGTCGCAGACGCTGCAGCTGCGGATCGCCGTCGCACCCCGGCGTCCCGGGTCCAGGTCGGCGAGGTCGGCGAGGTCGGCGGCTTCAGCCCGCGAGAGCTCGGGGAACGGCGGGCGGTACTTGCGGTTGCCGTACAGCGCGCGGGTGCTGACGGTGCTGCGCTTCAAAGCGGGGCAGCGGGTCAGCTCGTAGGGGAACCAGTGCAGCCGGTACGAGGTGTACGGGGTGAACTCCTCCAGGCCGGCCATGGCGCCGATCTCCGGCGGTATCCGGACCAGGTTGCTGCCGTACAGCGACAGGTGCTTGACGGCGGTGAGCCTGGCGATGCTCGGCGGCAGGGTGACGATCTGGCGCCGCTGCTCATTGCTGAGCTCGCGCAGCGGCTCGAACAGCTCCCGCCGGTCGGCGGCGGCCTCCTCCACCAGCTCGAGCAGCCGCAGCCAGCCGGGCGCGGTGGGGTCCTGACGCTCGGCGTGGAAGCTGGTGGACTCCACCGGCTCCTCGTACTCCTCGCCCTCGTCCAGGCAGCGGCAGTCGTCGGTCCGTCTCTCGGTCATGCGCCCAGACGCTAGCAGCGGGGGTTTGGCAGTGAGCGGCGGACGGCCTCAGTCGTCGAACCACACGACGAGGCGCACGTTGTCGTCACCGTGCTGTGCCGCGAGTTCCTTCATGGCATCCCAGACGGGCCGCCATTCGCCGCTCTCGGTGACGGCGTCCCTGCGGCGGAGGGTGACAGAACGGTAGAGGGTGTCCCCGACAAGCCATTCACTGCCTTCGGGCCACTCCCGCACGTCGCCCCGTTCGAGACCCATGGCCCCGGCGAAGGCCGGGTTCCAGGCGGCTTTGCCGAAGAGCCTGAGCCCGTCCGGGGTCTGGCGGTATTCGTGGAGCCTGCTGTCGGGCTTCTCCGCGGGCTCGTCCCAGTCGACCGCCTTCACCTCGGCCCAGCTGATCCAGGTGGTGCCGTGGAAGCCACTGTCGCCGTACCACTCGGTCAGCCGCGCGAACCGCGCGCTCACGGCGGCCGAGGCATCGGCGGGCAGACCCCGGCCCGCGGCCAGGGGGCGGAAGTTCGCGTAGTTGCGGACGCCGAAGAGACAGCCGAACGCATCGTAGTCACGCCCCCCGTAATGTCGAGACGGACCACCACGGTGGTGTTCCACGGCCAGCCGCGCACCACCACGTCCCGGACCGTGGAGCGCAGTGTCGGGAACCGTTCCATCAGCTCGCCGAACCATCGCTCGAAGGCGTCCCGGCCGGTGAGGCGGGCGCTCACCGGGGTGTCACCGTGGAAGTGGAAGTGCAGGTCGGGGGCGGCGGCGCCGACGGCCGCGCGGTAGTTCCCCGCGTTGACCTGGCGCCAGAGCGAGCGGACCCGGGCGCGCGTGATCGCGTGGTACATGGCAACAACCTCCGTGCTCGTCCTGGTGCTCACGCCAGGCGGGTGCCTTGCAACATGCAAGGGACTAGGCCGGCGGTGTGGACCGCAACCGCTTCGCCGCCATTCACTGCTCGGTCGCCCGCGCCGCCGGGGCCGTCGCCGACCCCTGGACCCTGCTGGTGCTGCGGGACCTCTTCCTCGGGCTGCGCCGCTTCGAGGAGTTGCGCCAGGACCTGGGCATCGCGACCAACATCCTCACCGACCGGCTCGACCGGCTGGTGGCCGAAGGCCTCGCCGAGCGCCGGCCGTACAGCAGCCATCCGCTGCGCCACGAGTACCACCTCACCCCGGCCGGCGAGGACCTGCACGGTGTCGTGCTGGCGCTGCTCGCCTGGGGCGACAGGCACCGGGCGGGCGGGGACGGTGTGCCGCTGGTGCCCGAGCACACGGTGTGCGGGCATCCGGCGGTGGCGACGGTGGTCTGCGACCACTGCGGGGGCACGCTCACGGCGGACAGCGTCAGCTACCGCCCCGGGCCCGGCGGGCGGCAGGCGCCGGGGACCTCGCTGGTGGCGACGCGGCTGGCGCACGGGGACTGACGCTCCCTCGGACTGGCTGCGGGCCGGGCCGGTGCGCGATCATGTGCGCGAGGCGACGGCGGTCCGGAGCGGGGGAGACGCGGTGGACGGGAACGTGGTGGCGCTGCTGGTCGCGGCGGTCGGCATGCTGGGCACGCTCACCTCACCGGTGATCGGCCAGCGGCTCACCGCCCGCACCAAGCGCGAGGAGGCCGAGGCGACCCACGAGCGCGCTCGCCGCGAGGCCGTGCACGGGGAGCGCAAGGCCGCGTACATCGCCTTCAACGCGGCCTCCCGGTGGTACCGGGTGGAGATGATGAACTTCCTGCACGCGGTCGACGAGGCGGCGGTCGGCGACACCGAGCGCACCGAGTTGCGCGCCTCCCGGCAGGCCTACCAGGCCGCCCTCGCCGAGATCCAGATCCTCGCCACCGACGAGGTGCTGGCCGCCGTCGGCGAGATCAGCACCCGCCTGACCCCGGCCTTCCACGCACTGAAGCGCCTGGAGATCGGCGCCCCGCTGCCCGGCTGGTCCTTCGCGGAGACCCGCGACTTCCTGCTCGGAGCCTGGGAGCACTGGTTGGCGATGCACCGGGTGATGCGCAGCGATCTGGGGCTGGAGGGCTGACGCTACCCGGCAGCAGCGGTCCGATAAACTGACCTTCCATGGCACTCAGCACCGCACTGTGGTCCTTCACGCTGGTCGTCGGCCTCCTGACCCTCACCCCCGGCCTGGACACCGCCCTGATCCTGCGCACCTCGGCGCTCGGGCGGCGGCGCCGGGCCTGGGGCACCGTCCTCGGCATCCAGACCGGCACCCTGATCTGGGGCGGCCTCACCTCGCTCGGCATCACCGCCCTGCTCACCGCCTCGCACCTGGCGTACGAGACGCTGCGCTGGGCGGGCGCCTGCTACCTGCTCTGGACGGGCGTCCGGATGGTCCTCAACTCCCGTCGCCCGCAGCCGAGTCGACCGTCTGCCGCGGAGGCCGGCGAGCCGGCGGTCGCGGACACCCTGGCCGGCGGCTGGCGCCAGGGCACCCTCACCAACCTGCTCAACCCGAAAATGGGCGCCTTCTACGTCGCCCTGCTCCCCCAGTTCATCCCCCCGGGCGTGCCGCACCTCAGCATGGGACTGCTGCTCACCTGCATCCACATCACCCTCGGCCTGCTCTGGTCGGCGGTGCTGATCGCCTTCACCCGCGTGGTCCGCGGCTGGCTCCGCAAGCCGCAGGCGCAGCGGGTGCTGGACCGGATCACGGGCACGGTGGTGGTGGGGTTCGGCATCCGGCTGGCGCTCGGCGAGTAGCGGAGGCTGCGCGGGTCGATGCCGGGCAGCGTGCGCTGCGAGACCTCGACCAGCGAGCGCGGGGTGGTGCGGCAGCCGCTCTCCCCCGCGATTTGCAGCCCCCCGCCCTCCACCTGGCATGATCGACACATGGTCGAACGAGTCATCGCAGCGTGTGACGGAGCCGCCAAGGGCAACCCCGGGCCGGCCGGGTGGGCGTACGTGGTCGCCGACGGCGACGCCGTGCCGCAGCGGTGGGAGTCCGGGGCGCTGGGGCACAGCACCAACAACATCGGCGAGCTGACCGCGCTCCAGCAGCTGCTCGCCTCGACGGACCCCGCCCTCCCGCTCGAGGTGCGGCTCGACAGCACGTACACCCGGGACGCCGTGACCAAGTGGCTCAAGGGGTGGAAGCGCAACGGCTGGAAGACGGCGGCGGGCAAGCCGGTGGCCAACCAGGAGCTGATCCAGCGGATCGACGCCCTGCTCGAAGGACGGGACGTCACCTTCGTCTACGTCGCCGCCCACCAGGTGAACGGCGATCCGCTGAACGCCATCGCGGACAAGGCCGCCAGCGATGCCGCGCGCACCCAGCAGGGGGCCTCCGGGACCGCCGCCGATCTGCCGGTGCCCGACCCGCAGGGCGCGACCGCAGCGACCGCCGGCGCCGCGAGCAAGCCGCGTCGCGCCGCCGCCAAGAGCGGTGGCACCGGCCGGACCCTCGCCGCCCGCTTCCCCGGGACCTGCCCGTGCGGGCGGGCCTACCCCAAGGGCGCCACGATCACCAAGGTCGGCGCGGGCTGGGGCCACCCGGAGTGTGCGACGGCCGGCTGAGCGAGGCGCGTCAGCGGCGCCAGTCCGGGGTTCTGCACGTAGGTGGCGCGCGGGTGCGTCAGCCGTTCCGGGCGCGCAGTTCGAGCAGGAACGGCGGAGGTGCCAGGGCGGAACCCAGTTGGGCCTCGCTGCCGAGGGGTTCGACGGTGATCCGGTAGCCGTCGAGGAGGTGGCCGAGCAGGTCCTCGACCAGCTCGGTGCTGAGCGTGGCGGCGGCGCAGGTGTACGGGCCCCAGCCGAACGGGAGGTAGGCGGGGGTGGGCGGCGGCGCCTCCCAGCGGGCGGGGCGGTAGGCCTCGGGGTCGTCCCAGTGGTCGGGGTGGCGGTGGGTCAGCCAGCTGCACACGGTGACGGTGTCGCCGGGCCGGAACTCCCGCTCGCCCAGCCGGTGTCCGGTGGCGACCCGGCGGTCGAAGAGCCAGGCCACCGGCCAGAGCCGCAGTGCCTCGCGGACCACCCAGGCGGGCCGGCGGCAGGGCTCCTCGGGGTGCAGGCCGAGCAGGTAGACCGACCAGGCGAGCAGGAAGGCCAGCGAGCCGGTCACCGACATGATGAACCCGACGTGGATCTCGGCCAGTTGGCGGTCGGTGGCCTCGGCCGGGGCGAGCCGGGCGACCAGCTCCAGCAGGTCGGCCGGCTCGCCGGTGCCGCTGCGGCGCTCGGCCGCGGCGACGGTCAGCAGCCGCATGGCGCGGGCCCGGTAGCGGGCGCGGGCCCACCCGCCGCCCCGGCCGTGGGCCGAGGCGAGCACCGAGCGCTCGACCATCTCCCGGACCAGGTCGTGCAGTTCGGGCGGGGCGGTGGGCGCGAGCAGCGCCTCGCCGAGGTGGTGGAGCAGCACCAGGTTCGCCGCGTCGGGCCAGTGGGTGGGCGGCCCGCCGGGTGCGAGCTCCCGCTCGATCAGGGCGGGCAGCTCGGCGCGCCGGCGCTGCGCCACCCGGCCGAGCAGCTCGCGGGCGCCGCGGCCGATGTCCACCTGCAGCGAGCGCGGACCGAGCTGGCCGAGCGAGCTCGCGAAGAAGTCCGAGTGCTCCACGAAGTGCCCGTCCCGGTTGCCGAGCACGGCCCTGGCCTCGGCCGGGTCCACCACCCAGAGCGCGCCGCCGGCCCGGGCGGCCGGGCCGCTGGTGCGGAAGCCGTGGGCGAGCCGGGCGAGCAGTTCGGGCCCGGCCGGCCACGGGGTGCTGCGTGGGTGCATGGCGGATCACCTCCTGCGCGGAGCCTCGGACGGCTGCGGGCCGGCTGCGGGCCGCCTGCACGGGATCGACTCGCCGCCTCCGACGTGGTTCCACAGTCTGCATGCCGCTCCGGGCCCGGGCAAGACAGCAGGTGACGGTTCGTCAGTTCGGATGCAGCGTCCGTTCGCCTGCTCACAGCACGTCCGCGAGGAACCGCCGCAGCCGCGCGCTCTCCGGCGCCGCGAACACCTGCTCCGGCGGTCCCGCCTCGACCACCGTGCCGCCGTCCATGAACGCGACCTGGTCCGCCGCCTCCCGGGCGAACCCCATCTCGTGCGTGACCACCACCATCGTCATCCCGGCCTGGCCCAGCTCCGCCATCAACCCCAGGACGCCCTTGACGAGTTCGGGGTCGAGCGCCGAGGTTGCCTCGTCGAAGAGCATCACCCGGGGCTCCATCGCCAGGGCGCGGGCGATCGCCACCCGCTGCTGCTGGCCGCCGGAGAGCCGGCCGGGCCGGAGCGCGGCCTTGTGGCGCAGGCCGACCAGGTCGAGCTGGTGCCGGGCCGCCTCGATCGCCTCCTCCTTGCCGAGCCCGCGCAGCCGGCGCAGCGGCAGGGTCAGGTTGCGCTCCACGCTGAGGTGCGGGAAGAGGTTGAACTGTTGGAAGACCATGCCGACTTGGCGCCGCAGTTGATCCGGGTCGCGGCGCAGCACGCTCTCGCCGTCGAGCAGCACATCGCCCCGGTCGGGCTCCAGCAGCCGGTTGACGGTGCGCAGCAGGGTGGACTTGCCGGAGCCGGACGGCCCGATCACGCAGAGCGTCTCGCCGCGCGGCACGTCGATGCTGCAGCCGCGCAGCACGGGGGTGCCGCCGAGTGCGAGGTGGAGGTCCCGGGTGGCCAGGCTGACCGGGGAGAACGGGGCGTCAGGCATGGGCGGCCTCCTCTTCGCTCGCGGCGGCCGGTTCCTCGGCGGCGCCGGCCGCCGGCCGGCCGGTCCGCAGGCGGCGGTCGACGACGTTGACCAGGTGGGTGAGCGGCACGGTGAGCACCAGGTAGAACAGGCCGGCCAGCACCAGCGCCGACTCGTTGCCGGTGTTGGCGGCCGCGTCCTGGCCGATCCGGAACAGGTCGCGCTGATCGGCCGTCAGGCCGAGGAAGTAGATCAGGCTGGAGTCCTTGACCAGCGAGATCAGCTGGTTGACCCAGGCGGGCAGCACCCGCCGCACGCCCTGCGGGATGATCACCAGCCGCATCGCGGCCGGGTAGCGGAAGCCGAGCGCGCGGGCCGCCTCCAGCTGGCCGCCCTCCACGCTCTGGATGCCGGAGCGGAAGATCTCGCCGAAGTAGGCGGCGGCGATCAGCGAGAGCGCCAGGATGCCGAGCGGGTACGGGTCCGGGCCCCAGATCGCCAGGCCCTGCGGGGCCAGGCCGACGCCGATCAGCAGGATGGTGACGGCGGCGGGCAGGCCGCGGAACACATCGGTGTAGAGCCGGGCCGGCCAGCGCAGCCAGCGCGCCCTGGCCGTCCCGGCGACCGCCAGCGGCAGCCCGAGCAGGGTGCCGGCGGCGGCGGAGGACGCCGCGAGGACCAGCGTGTTGGGCACGCCGGTGGTGAGCAGGTCGGAGAGCGCCGCGCGCATCGATGCCCAGTCGAAGAAGGTCTCCGCCAGGGTGCCGAGCTGGTCCACGTCAACGTCCCCCGGTCAGTTGGCGGTTGACGAGGCGGCGGGGCTCGCGCCGGTGACCGGCGGGAACTCCACCGAGCCGCTGCCCGGCTTGAAGTCCGCGGGCACCGGCCGGCCCGGGTAGTACTGCTCCTGCAGCCTGGTCCAGGTGCCGTCCTTGATCACCTCGTCCAGGCCCTTGTTGAGCGCGTCCAGCAGCTTGGCGCGGTCGTGCGCGACGGCGAAGGCGGTGGGCGCGGGGCTGAGCCGCTTCTGCGCGAGCGCCACCTTGCCGCCACTGTCCTTGGCGCTCTGCTCGCCGATCTCGGCGGGCGAGATCCAGGCGTCGGCGGTGCCGGACTTCAGCTGGTTGAGGGCGCTGTTGTAGTCGGGCACCCGGACCGGGTTGAGGCTGTTCTTGGTGGCGTAGTCGTCCTGCACCGTACCCTGGACCACCACCACGCGCTTGCCGGCGAGCTGGTCGAAGCTGCTGACCGGCGAGCCGGTGGGCACGTCGAGGCCGAAGTAGCCGAAGTCGTAGCCGTTGCTGAAGTCGACCGTCTTCTTCCGGGCCTCGGTGATGGTGATGGACGAACTGCCCACGTCGAACTTGTGGTTGGCGACCTGGGAGAGCAGCGCGGAGAAGTCGGTGGAGGCGAACTGCACCTTGAGGCCGGCCTTGGCGGCGACGGCCGTGAACAGGTCGTTGTCGAAGCCGGTGAACTTGCCGTCCTTGAGGTACACGTTCGGCGGGGCGTCGGAGAGCGTGCCGACGTGGAGGGTACCGGGCTCGATCAGCTGGTACGGGTTGGCGGCGGCGGCCGATCCGCCGGACGAACTGCTGCCGCACCCGGCGAGCGAGACGGCGGCGGCGAGGGCGGTGAGCGTGCTGAGGACCAGGCGCGGGCGCACGGGAGCTCCTGTGGGATGTGCGGGGCGGTGTGGGCATGGGCGTGCCGGGCCGTCCCGGGCGCGGATGCGCGCCGGGGGCGGCCGGAGGCAGGCGTGAACGGCCTTGCGCGGATCGGCGCTCGGCGCGGGGACGGCTATCGGGAGCCGGCTGAGAGGGGCAGCGGAGGCGCTGCGGGAGTGGCGGTGGTCAGTGAACGGCGCGACAGCTCATCGCCGTCACGCGGCGCAGGTCGACATGCCTGCGGGACACCAGATAACCAGCCATGCGGGCACTATGCGTGCTGATCATCCGCCGAGTCAAATCCGAACGGGCGACCGACGGCCGCCGGCCCGGGCCCGGATGTGACGCCGTGTTGCGGCCGGTGTCGGTCGATGGCGGTCCGATGGCAGGCACTCCCGGGGGCTTCCGGGCCGGCCCGGCGGCGGACTAAATTTCGCAGCGGAAATAACTCCGCCGAGCGTGCGGGCCGTTCCTGGCCCGCGGCCGGCCACTGCCGAGCCCGGAAGGAGGGCCGATGACCGCCGCCGTCCGCCGCAGCTGTCCGCCCTCCGCCGGCTGCCCGTGCTCCGCGCGTTCCTGACGCTCCGTCATCTCGCACCGCCGCTCCGCGCTCCCGGCCCGCCCGGGCGCGGCGGCCTGCGCCACCCGTTCCCCTCTCTCCCGATCAGAGGATCCGTCATGACCACTGCCACCGAACTCCGCCTCACCCCGGCCGCCGGCCGGATCGGCGCGATCGTCCACGATGTCCGCCTCGGCGGTGACCTGTCCGCCGAGACCACCGCCGCCATCGAGGCCGCGCTGTACGAGCACAAGGTGCTCTTCTTCCGCGGCCAGCAGCATCTGGACGACGCCGGGCACGAGGCCTTCGCCCGGCTTCTCGGCCACCCCGTGGGCCACCCCACCGTGCCCAGCGCGGACGGCCGCTACATCTTCGAGCTGGACGCCACCAAGGGCGTGCGGGCCAACAACTGGCACACCGACGTGACCTTCGTGCCCTCCTACCCGAAGGCGTCCATCCTGCGGGCGCTGGAGCTGCCCGCGGCCGGCGGCTCGACGGTCTGGGCCAATACCGCCGCCGCCTACCAGGACCTTCCGCCGGTGCTGAAGACCCTGGCGGACAGCCTGCGCGCCGTGCACACCAACGACTACGACTACGCCGCCAACCTGGCGCTCACCCCGGAGCTGGCCGAGAACCGCGAGGTCGCCGCGCTGTTCCGGCAGGTCTTCGTCTCCACCGCCTTCAAGACCGAGCACCCGGTGGTCCGGGTGCACCCGGTCACCGGCGAGCGCTCCCTGCTGCTCGGCGCCTTCGCGCAGCGCATCACCGGCGTCTCCGGCCCCGACAGCAAGGCGCTGATCACGCTCTTCCAGCGCTACGTGGAGCGGCTGGAGAACACCGTGCGCTGGGACTGGCAGGTCGGCGACGTGGCGATCTGGGACAACCGGGCCACCCAGCACTACGCCGTCAACGACTACGGCGACCAGCCGCGCCTGGTCCGCCGGATCACCCTGGACGGCGACCTGCCGGTGGGCGTGGACGGGGAGCCGAGCCGCCTGCTGGAGCCGGCCGACCCGCCGGCGGTGGCGGGCCTGGTCCCGGCCGAGCAGATCGCGCCGGCCGTCTGACCCATTCGACTCGTCTGTCCTGTCCGACCCGTCCCGCCCCGCCCCGCCCCGCCCCGCCCCGAGGAGCCCGACCGATGCCCGCCCCGGACCACCGGACCGCCCCGCGCACCGGCGACGACCGACGCGACACCAACGCGGCCACCGTGCTGCGCACGGTGCTGGACCACGGTCCGGCGGCCCGTGGCCGGATCGCGGCGCTCTCCGGGCTCAGCCCGGCGGCCGTCTCGCGCCAGGTGGCCACCCTCACCGGGCTCGGCCTGCTGCGCGAGCGGCCCGACCTGGCGGCCGGCGGCGGGGTCGGCCGGCCGCAGCTGCCGCTGGACATCGACACCGGGACCCTGGCGGTGGCCGGAGTGCACGTCGGCGTCCCGTTCTCCACCGTGGCGCTGCTGGACCTGCGCGGCAACGTGCTCTGCCAGGAGCAGTTGGACAACGGCGGCCGGACCGGGCCGGCGGTCCTGGAACCACTGCTGCGGCGGCTGCCCGCCTTCCTCGCGGCGGCGCGTCGTCCGCTGATCGGCCTCGGCGCCGTCTCCGGCGGCGCCGTCGACCCGGCGCGCGGCGTGACGGTCCGCCATGTCCCGCTGGATTGGCACGAGTTGCCGCTCGGGCCGATGCTGGCCGGGGCCACCGGCCTGCCGGTGCGGGTGGACAACCACGCCCGCGCGCTGGCCGAGACCGAGATCCTGTACGGTCTGCCGGCCGCCCGGCGCAGTCTGCTCCACCTCTTCGTCGGCCACGTGGTGGATGCCGCGCTGGGCATCGGCGGACTGGTCCACCTCGGCCACCGCTCGGCCACCGGCGACATCGCACACCTGCGGGTGGCGGGCAGCCGGGAGCCGTGCGACTGCGGCCGCCGGGGCTGTTTCGGCGCGGCCGCCTCCGACACCGCGCTCTACCGGGACGCGGCGGCCGCGGGAGTGATCGAGCGCCCGGACCGGAACCTGATGATCGCCGCCGTGCGGTCCGGGGACCGGCGCGCGGACCGGCTGGTGCTGCGCCGGGCCCGGATGATCGGGCAGGTGCTGGCCCTGCTGGTGGACGTCGTCAACCCCGAACTGGTGCTGCTCAGCGAGACCTTCGCCGTGCTGGACCCGCGCTACCTGGACGCGGTGCGGCACGAGGCGGCCCGCCGCTCCAGGCTCTTCCAGGAACCGGAGCAACTGATCGCGCAGCGCCGCGGCGAGGACACCCTGGCGGTGGCCGGCGGCACCCCGGTGCTCAGCGCCGTCTACCGCGACCCGCTGCGCACCGTCGGCCCACCACGCTGACCCCTTCTCTTCCACACACCCGTCCACCCGCACCCGAAGGGTCCGTCATGCCTGCCTCCACCTCCCCCTCGCCCCACGGTCCCTCCCGCCGCGCGCTGCTGCGCGCCACGGTCGCCGGCGTCGGCCTGGCGGCGCTGGCGGCCTGCCGCTCGGCCGCCGACACCGCCACCGCCGGCGCCGGCGGTTCCGCCGGGCCGCGCAGGGGCGGCACCCTGACCGTGGCGGCCGCGGTCGACTTCACCCCGGCGCTGCTCTTCTCGCAGAGCGCCAACACCCTGATCCACCGACTGGTCTTCAACACCCTCACCCGCTACGACGACCAGCTCCGGCCGCAGCCCGAGCTCGCCACCTCCTGGCAGCTCGCGGCGGACGGCCTGAGCATCACCCTGAAGCTGCGCGACGACGTGCACTTCCACAGCGGCCGCCAGTTCACCGCCGACGACGTGGTCTTCGCCGTCAAGAACCTCCAGGACGCGAGCCGCGCCGCCCAGTTGCGCTCGACGGCCGCGACCGTCACGGACTTCCGCAAGAACGGCGACCACGAGCTGACCCTGGTGCTCGCCCACCCGGTGAGCAACCTGTTCGACCTCTTCGAGTTCATGATCATCACCGACCCCGGCACGGTGGCCGACGCCCTGGCCGGCAAGCAGTTGGTCGGCACCGGCCCGTTCCGGTTCACCGGCCGGAACCCCGGCGCCTCGTTGAGCCTGAGCCGCAACCCGCAGTACTGGCGCCCGGACCGCCCCTACCTGGACGCCGTCGAGATCCGGATCATCCCGCAGGGCGACTCGCTGCTCTCCTCGCTGAGGACCGGCCAGAGCCAACTCACCTACGACCTGGCGGGCAAGGACGCCGCCGCCCTCAAGAGCAGCCCGGACTACCGGATCCAGCAGTACGCCACCGGCGCCGGCGCGGTCTACATCGGTGCGGACGTGACCGCTCCCCAACTCGCCGACAAGCGGGTGCGGCAGGCGATCGCCTGGGCGGTGGACCGGGACCGCCTGGTGCAGCAGGCGCTCGGCGGGTACGGGCTGGCCTCCGCCGCGCCCTGGCCCAAGTCCTCCCCCGCCTACACCGACGCCAACGCCTCCCACTACACCCACAACCCCGACAAGGCACGGCAGTTGCTCAAGGATGCGGGCGTCGGCGGGCTCTCGCTGCCGTTCGCCCACGCCAACACCCCTGGCTCCACCGCGATCGCGCAGATCCTGCAGTACGACCTCAAGCAGGTCGGCATCGACACCGTGCTGCAGCCCACCGACACGGCGACCATGCAGAAGCAGCTGATCGCGCAGTCCATGCCCGCGCTCTGGACGCTCAGCCACTCCTTCGCCCAGGCGCACCCCGCCACCCTGGCGGTGAGCGCCTACCCGTTCAACGAGGCGAAGAACACCTCGCACTTCAGCTCCCCCGCCTACACCGAGCTGGTGCGGAGCGCCTGGCAGCGCGCGGACAGCGACGGTCCGCAGGCCCAGGCGCTCTACCAGCGGGTCACCGACACCCTGCTGGAGGAGGAGTTCGTGATCGACCTGGCGATCGCGGGGCTGATCGAGGTCTCCACCGCGAAGGTGCGCGGCGCCACCCTCAACCGGTACAGCTACCTGAACCTCGACGACGCCTACCTGACGGCCTGACGATGCGCTCCTACCTGCTGCGACGCCTGCCCTCCGGGCTGCTGGTCCTGCTGCTGGCGTCCTTCACCGTCTTCCTGATCCTACGGCTGATCCCCGGTGATCCGGCCAGCTCGCTGGCCGGGCCGGACGCCGGTCCGGCGGGTGTGGCCGCCGTCCGGGCCCAACTCGGCCTGGACCGGCCGCTGCTCGGCCAGTACCTGCACTGGCTCGGCCAGTTGGCCACCGGCCGGCTCGGTCCGAGCTACGCGATCGGTGGCCAGGTGGCCGACCTGATCGGCAACGGTCTCGGCAACACCGTCGAACTCACCCTGGCGGCACTGCTGCTGGTCGTGGCCCTGGCGCTGCCGCTGGGCGTGCTGGGCGCCGCCACCCGGCACCGGCCGCTCGCCGCGGCGGTGCGGGCCGCCACCACCGCCGTGCTCGCCGTGCCACCGTTCGTCACGGGCGTGCTGCTGGTCCTGCTGTTCGCGGTCACGCTGCGGCTGCTGCCCGCCGGCGGCCACGAGTCCATCATCCAGCAGCCCGACCTGGGCGTGCAGTACCTGCTGCTGCCGGCCGTCTGCCTGGCCCTGCCGAGCGCCGCGATCCTGGCCCGGTACCTCACGGACAGTCTGGAGCGGGCGCTGGACGAGGACTACGTGCGCACCGCCACCGCGCTGGGCGTCTCGCGGCGCCGGATCGTCTGGCGGCACGCGCTGCCCAACGCGCTGCCGCCCGCGGTCACCGTGCTGGGCCTGCAGTTCGGCCAACTCCTGGGCGGCACGGTGCTGGTGGAGGCCATCTTCGCCTGGCCCGGGCTCGGCCAGCTGGCCGAGCAGGGCGTGCTGCGCCGGGACTACCCGGTGGTGCAGGACCTCCTCCTGCTGCTGGTCGCCGTCCATGTCGCCATCCAGCTGCTCACCGACCTGGTGTACGCGTGGCTGGACCCCCGGATCCGGTGGGAGTGATCCTGATGACCGCATCGACCGTACCGATCCCGTCCACCCTGCCGCGGCGCCGGCGCGGACCGCTGCTCACCGGGCTGCTCAGTCCGCGCGGGCTGAGCGGGCTGGCGCTGGTCGGCACCGTGGCACTGGCCGGACTGCTGGCGCCGCTGCTGACCGGCGCCGACCCGACCGCGCAGAGCGCCCAGGCCCTCCTCGGCCCCACGGGGGCCCACCCGTTCGGCACCGACGAGCTCGGGCGCGACCTGTTCAGCCGGGTGCTGCACGGGATCGGCACCGACCTTCTGATCAGTCTCACCGCCGTGCCGATCGGGGCCCTCACGGGCTCCGCGCTGGCGCTGCTGGCCGCCGGCACCCGCTGGGCCGACCCGGTGGTGCAGCGGCTCTTCGACCTGGTGCTCGCCTTTCCGGGGCTGATCCTGGCGCTCGCCGTCACGGCGCTGCTCGGGCCGGGGCGCTGGCCCGTGGTGATCGTCATCGCCCTGGCCGAAGTGCCCGGGTTCGGACGCCAGTTGCGTGCCGGACTGCTGGTGCAGCGGGAGCGCGACTACGCCTTGGCGGCCCGGGTGGGCGGCGCCTCCCGAGCCCGGGTGCTCCTGCGGCACGTGCTGCCGAACGCCGTCGACCCGCTGATCGTGCAGGGCGCGATCGCGCTCTCGCTGGCCGTCTTCATCGAGGGCGCGATGAGCTTCCTCGGGGTGGGCATCCGCCCGCCGGAGCCGTCGCTCGGCGGCATCCTGAGCCAGTCCATGGCCTACCTGTCCACCCACCCGACCTACGCGGCGGCGCCGCTGGTCGCGGTGACCGCACTGGTCCTCGGCTTCACCCTGATCGCCGAGGCGCTGAACCGGGGGTTCCGCCGGTGACCCGTCCCTCTCGTCCGTCCGATCAGCCGGTACTCGAAGTCCGGGACCTGCACGTCGAGTTCGGCGCGGAGCCGGCCGTCTCCGGGGTCTCCTTCCGGCTCGCCGCCGGGGAGTCCCTGGGGCTGGTCGGCGAGTCCGGCTCCGGCAAGTCCACCACCGCGCTGGCGCTGCTGCGGATGCTGCCCCGGGGCGGGCGGATCACCGGCGGCTCGATCCTGCTCGGCGGCCAGGATCTGGCCGGACTGCCGGAACCGGAGCTGCGGGCGCTGCGCGGACGGCGGATCGCGATGGTCTTCCAGGATCCGATGTCCGCGCTCAACCCGGTGCTGACGATCGGCCGGCAGCTCGACGAGGCGCTGCGGGCCCACGGCTCGGCCCGGCCCGCCGAGCGGGCCGCCCGCGCGCTGGAGCTGCTGGAGCTGGTCGGCATCCCCGACGCGGCGGCCAGGCTGCGCGACCATCCGCACCGGTTCTCCGGCGGCCAGCGGCAGCGGGTCATGATCGCGCTGGCGCTGGCCGGCGAGCCCGAGGTGCTGGTGGCCGACGAGCCGACCACCGCCCTGGATCCGACCGTCCAGCAGCAGATCCTCCGGTTGCTGGAGCGGATCAACCGGACCACCGGCACCGCGCTGCTGGTGATCAGCCACGACCTCGGGGTGATCTCCTCGACCTGCCGGCGGGTGCTGGTGCTGCGGCACGGGCGGGTGGTCGAGGAGGGGCCCACCGCAGCGGTGCTGACCCGCCCGCGGCACGGTTACACCGGGGAGTTGCTGGCCGCCGTACCGCGGCTGGAGGCTCCGTCGGCCGCGGCGGCGAACAGCACGCCGGGGACCGAGCCGCTGCTCACCGTCTCCGGCCTGCGCAAGGTCTACGGCTCCGGTCGGCGGCGGCTGACCGCGCTGGACGGCGTGGACCTGACGGTGCGTCCGGGTGAGACGGTGGGGCTGCTCGGCGAGTCCGGCTCCGGCAAGTCCACCCTGGCCCGCGCGCTGGTGCAGCTGCACCGGCCGACCTCCGGGGAGATCCGGTTCCGCGGGCGCCCGCTCGACCGGGCCGCCGCACGCCGGATCCAGCTGGTCTTCCAGGATCCGTACGCCTCGCTCAACCCCCGGCTGACGGTGGGCCGGATCCTCGCCGAGCCGATGGTGGCGCACGGCCTGCCGGACCGTCCGCGCCGGGTGGCCGAGCTGCTGCGCAAGGTGGGCCTGGAGCCGGGGGCGGCCGACCGGCTGCCGCGCGAGTTCTCCGGCGGCCAGCGGCAGCGGATCGGCATCGCCCGGGCCCTCGCGCCGGAGCCCGAACTGCTCGTCTGCGACGAGCCGGTGTCGGCGCTGGACGTCTCGGTGCAGGCCCAGGTGCTGGAACTGATCGCCGAACTCCAGCGCGAACTGGGGCTGGCGGTGCTCTTCATCGCACACGACCTGGCCGTGGTGCGGCAGGTCAGCCACCGGATCGCGGTGATGCGGGGCGGCCGGATCGTCGAGACCGGCCCGGCCGACCGGGTCGCCACCGCGCCGGAGCACCCCTACACGGCCGAACTCCTGGCTGCGGTGCCCCGCTTGGAGCGTCCCGTCGGCACCCTGGGAGGTGCTGCCGGGGGTTGACCGACCGCGTGCGGGAATTCCTTTGACAACGACCGAGTTGAGGGCCATATCCTGCGACGATGACCGACTTCACGCAGCTCACCGACCCTGCCGACTGGCTCCCGGCCGTGCGGCAGCGCCTCTGCGAGGCCTACCAGGCGACCGGTTTGCCGGACGCGGCCGCCACCGCGTACACCGACACGATTCTGGAGAAGAGCGGGGAGTGGACGGCGACGGCGGTCCTCGACGACGGCGGCCGCCGGGTCGGCCTGGTGGCGACCCACCTGGTGGAGCGGGTCGGCGAGCTGGCCGGCTGGGTGCGGGCGCTCTGGACCGACCCCGCCCTGGACGGGACCGGCGAGCACCGCCGGGCCGCTCTCGAGTGGGCCGAGCGCTGGTGCGCGGAGCGCGGCGCCGCGCAGGTCAAGGTGCGGCTGGCGGAGCCGGACCCGCTCTTCGCCGCCTACCGGCCGACCGGCAGCGCCCGGATCAAGCCGGTGGGCGCCGCGGCGGAGGAGCCCGGCGTGCTGGGCGGCGTCAGTTGGCGTCCGCTCAGCGAAGCCGAGTACCCTGCCTGGCTGGCCCACGAGCAGGAGGCCTACGCCGGCGACATGCTGCGCTCCGGCGGCTGGACGGCCGAGCAGGCCCGGGAGACCAGCGCGCAGGACTTCGCCCGGCTGCTCCCCGACGGCCCGGCCACGGCCGACAACGCGCTGATCGTGATGGAGGCGGGCGGCGAGGTGATCGGCCACGGCTGGCTCCGCCACCGCCACCTGCCCGGCGTCACCTTCGGCTACGGCCTCCAGGTGCACCCGCGGTTCCGCGGCCAGGGCCACGGCCGGGCGGCGATGGCGCTGGGCGAGCAGGTGGTCCGAGCGGCCGGGGACGAGGTGCTGATGCTCAATGTGTTCGGCGGCAACGAGGTCGCGATGTCGCTCTACAGCGCGGTCGGCTACCGGGTGCTGGAGGAGTACCGGGCGCTGGCGCTGGAACAGCCGGCCGAGGAACGCTGACGATGCGGTAGGTTCTCACCGTTCGTTCACCCCTCCCCCATCGGAGTCGACTCCTCGATGACTGCTGCCTGCCCCCAATGCGCCGAGTCGGACCGGACGGTGCCGCTCGAGAGCGCGCTGTCCGATCCGGCCGAGCCCTTCGGCCCGGAGACAGCCAAGCTGCTCGCCCCACCCGCCGAGCCGAGGCTCGACGACGTCCCGCAGACCAAGGGGACCACGGCGCTCTTCGTGATCGGCGGGATCCTCGGCGTGCTGGCGGTCATGTCGGTCCTGCCGAACCCGAATTCCAGCGCCACCCAGGTCCTGTCGAACCTGGGCCGGTTCGTCCTTCCGGCGATCCTGCTCGGGGTTGCCCGCTCCAAGCGCAAGGAACAACGCCGGGCGGCCATGACCGCGCCCGGCCCGGCCAAGCAGGCCGAGGTGGACCGCTGGCGGCTGCGGATGCGGGTGTGGCAGGCGGCGTGGGTCTGCCGCCGGTGCCGGGTCACCTTCTTCCCGGCGGACTCGATCCGGCCGGACTTCCCGGCCTCGCCCGCGATCAAGGTGGCGGAGTTCCCGCTCTGGGTGATGACCGCCACGGACCGTGCCTTCGGTCCGCCGGTGACGGCAGCCTGACGCTCCGTCAGGTCGACGTCACCCGCGCGCCACACGCCGGCGCCGGCCGCCAGAACACTCCGTGCGGTCACGCCCCCTTCGAGGTGGACTACGGGCCGGGCACGGTCACCGTGCACGCCAACGGAGCCCACGGTCGGGTCACGGACGTGGACGGCAACGAGATCGACTGCGGGCACGGCCGTCCGCCCCGGGCCTCCTGACGGGGTGACGCCGGGCCGCAGTTCTGCCGCCCTTTCAGGAACCGCACCCTTCCGAGTGACGCGTACGGCCCCGGCGATGCGAGACCATGAGCAGACCGTCCGCCGTCCCGCGCGGGCGGCGGACCTGTGGAACGGCGAGGTGGCCCCATCATGGCGAGCGGTTCGGCCCTGGCCGGCTGGCTGCACCGGCTCGACGCGGCTCAGCTGTCCCGCGTCCTGGCGAGGCGTCCCGACGCGGTGGCGGCCCCGGTGCCCCGCACGGTAGGTGAGCTGGCGGACCGGCTGCAGCGCACGGCGTCCGTGGCGCTGGCGCTCGGCCGGCTGACCCTGCCCGAGCTCCAGGTGCTGGAGGCACTCACCGCGCTCACGCCGGCGCCCGGGGACCTCCTGGCGCAGCTGCTGGACGCGTCGGAGGGTGATCGCGCCCGTCGGCTGGACGAGGTGCTGGCGGCGCTCGGCGACCACGCCCTGGTGTGGCCCGGCGGCGATGGGCTGCTGCGCACCGCACCGGCCCTGCGGAGGTTCTGGGAGCTGCCGCTGGGCTTGGACGCGCCGCTGGAGCCCCTGCTGGCGGGGGCGACCTCGGAGGACCTGGGCCGGATGGTGGCGGCCCTGGGCATCCGGTCGGCCGGTGCCCGCAAGCAGCAGCGGCTGGACGCGCTGCTCGACCATCACCGCGACCCGGACCGGCTGCTGGCCCTGGTGGCCCGTGCCCCGAAGGCCACCAGGGAGTTGCTCGCCCGGTGGGCGTCCGGCGAACCGGGTTCCGGCAGCGAGCCGGCCGCACGGTGGGCGGTGGAGCGGGCACTGCTGGTCCGGCACCGGCACCAGTGGTACGACTCGGCCCGGATGCCCGCGGAGGTGTCGCTGGCGCTGCGCGACGCCGGTTGGCGCGCGCCGTTCGCCCCGGTACCGCCTGCCGTGGAGCCGAGCCCGGTGAGCGCCGCGGAGCTCGAGCGCGAGGCCGCGGCCGCGGGGATGGCGTTCGTCTCCGCCGCGTCCGCCGCCCTGCGGGCGTGCGCGACGACTCCCCCGGCGCGGCTGAAGTCCGGCGGGATCGGCGCTCGCGAGCTGGCCCGGATCGGCAAGACGGCCCAGTGCGGCGGGACCGAGGTCCGCATCGCGCTGGAACTGGCTCATGCGGCAGGTGTGCTGGCCTTCGACGGCGACCGGCTGGCAGTCACCGGCGCCTACGACCGGTGGGCCGAGCAGGAACCCGCCGAGCGGCTCTCCCTCCTCCTGCGGACCTGGTGGGCCCTGCCGCTGACGCCCGGCGAGAGCCGCGACGAGGACGGCAAGCCCCTGGCCGCCCTCGCGGGAGCGGGCTCGCTGCGGCACGCCGCCCGCCCCGAGGAGCGCCGCCAACTGCTCGCGACCGCGGCCGAACTCCCGGCCGGCGAAGGCGCGAGGAACCCGGCCGACCTGGCCGAGCGGCTCGCCTGGCGCCGCCCGCTCCTCGACCGGCTCCCCCAGGACGAGCGCCCGTTCGCCACCCTGGTCCGGGAGGTCGAGCTCCTGGGGGTGCTCGCCCGGGGCGCCCTGACCCCGCTCGGCCGTGCCCTGCTCGCCGACGACTCCGACGCCCTGACCGCAGCCTGTCAGCGGCTGCTGCCCGCCGCCACGGCCACCGCACGCTTCGGCAGCGATCTCACCGCCGTCGTCTCCGGCACGCCCTCGACCTTCCTCGCCACGCTGCTGGATTCGGTCGCCGACCGGGAGACGACCGGCGCGGCCTCCGTCTGGCGGTTCAGTCCGCGCAGCGTCCGCCGGGCGCTCGACTCCGGGCGGTCGTCCGACGACCTGACCACCGACCTGGCGGCGGTGGCGGTCGGACCGCTACCGCAGACTCTGTCCTACCTGATCCAGGATGCCTCCCGGGGCCACGGTCGGATCCGCGTCGCGGCCGCCGCCAGTGTGATCCACGGTGAGGAGCCCGCGCTGCTGGCCGAGTTGGCCGCCCACCGCAAGCTCGCACCGCTCGGGCTGCGGCTGTTGGCGCCCACCGTCCTGATCTGCCGGACCCCGCTGGACAAGACGCTCACCGCGCTGCGCGCCGCCGGGTACGCTCCCGTCGCGGAGAAGGCGGACGGGAGCATCCGGATCGAGCGGGCCGAACCGCACCGCGCGGCCGGCCCCGTCCTCCCGCCACCGCGCCGATCGGCGACCGAATCGCCTGCCGTGAAAGCGGCCGAACCCCTGGATGCGGTGGACCTCGGTGTGCTGGCGGGCCGACTCCTGGGCGTCGTCGCTCACCTGCCCGACCCCGACCCGGACCGGGGGCGCCCGTTCCACAGCGACACCGAGGAGATCATCGCCGGGTCGGCCCACGGCCTCTCCTTCACGGACGTCCGCCAACTGGCCCACGCCCTCGATGAGGGCCTGCCGATCACCATCGAGTATGTGGCCGCCTCGGGCGACCTGACCATACGCACCCTCAGCCGGCTGGAGCTCGACGCTCCCTTCCTCCAGGCCTGGTGCCACCTGCGCGAGGACGGGCGGATGTTCACCCTCTCACGCATCCAGGCGGTGATGCCCGCCTGAACCACCACCCGCGGTCGGGCCGATCCACCTGGCCACCACCACCCGTACCGCGGGGGTGCACGGCTCTCCCGCGTCACCCTGCGGGCGTGACAGCGGGCACTCGCTCCTGAGCGGACAGGGAGCACAGGGCGGCTCGGACCTCCATCGCGCCCGCCGCCACGGCGGTGAGCAGGGTCAGTCCCTCGCCCACCGGGAACGCCGCCGCGCCGGTCACCGGGGTGGGAGCGCAGGTCCGGGTGGTCAGGAGCTGGCCGAGCGCCCGGTTGCCGCCGAGCACCGCCGGGCCGTCCCAGCCTGGGGGCGCGCCGGCGCCGATGTCCGTCGACTGGTCGAGCACGGCCCGGCCGTCCTGGTGGACCGTCAGGCGCGATGTCAGGCGCCCCGGGGGTTCGCCGTGGCGGCCGAGGACCTGTTCCTCGCGCAGGTGCACCCGTGCGCCGGCGCCGAGGCGGACGCGGGTCCACAGGCGCAGCGAGCTGGCCGCCGCGGCGATCACGGGTTCCGGGAGCCATTCGAGGTCGGCGTCCGCGCCCACCGTGAGGTCCAGGTCGTAGTGCGCCGGTGCCGGTTCCCGTCCCGGCAGGCTCACCGTGGCGGCGGCGCTGGTGACCAGCAGCCTGGCACCTGGCTCGACCACCGCCTCCACCCGGAGCCGGTCCCCGCCCAGCGGCGCCGCCATCGCGCCGACGAGCACCACGTGCGCGGCGCCGGTCCCGTCCGGATGGCGGCTGCGGCGCGGAGCCAGCGGGCCGTCACCGGCCAGCTCGCCCAGCACGGTGCCGCCGCGGCCGTCCGCGACGGCCCGGATCCGCGCCACGGCGCGGACGCCGTGCCCGCCGGTCACCCGCGGCGCCACTGCGCCAGCCGCTCCCGCACCCAGGCCGCGATCGGCGCGACACCGTCGGGGGCCACCAGGGAGCAGAACACGACCGGCAGTTCACGGCGCTGCGCGGCCGCGTCGCGGGCCATCACCGACAGGTCGGCGCCGACCAGCGGCGCGAGGTCCGTCTTGTTGACCACGAGCAGGTCGGAGCTGGTCACCCCGGGACCGCCCTTGCGCGGGATCTTGTCGCCGCCGGAGACGTCGATGACGAAGATCTGATGGTCCACCAGGCCCCGGCTGAACGTGGCCGTGAGGTTGTCGCCGCCGCTCTCCACGAGCACCAGGTCCAGCGGGCCGACTGCGGCCTCCAGCTCCTCCACGGCCTCCAGGTTGGCGCTGATGTCGTCGCGGATGGCGGTGTGCGGGCAGCAGCCGGTCTCCACCGCGGTGATCCGTTCGGGTGGCAGGACGGCGTGGCGCAGCAGGAACTCGGCGTCCTCGGTGGTGTAGATGTCGTTGGTGACGACCGCGAGGGAGAGCTCCTCGCGCAGGGCCCGGCAGAGCGCCGCGACGGTCGCCGTCTTGCCCGAGCCGACGGGGCCGCCCAGGCCGATCCGCAGCGCCCGCCGGGTGCCGGTGCCCGGCAGGTCCGCGGCCGGGGCGGCGTGGTGGCCGGGCAGGACGAGGTCGGGGTCAACGTGCATGGTCACTCCAGTCGTCGGGGTGGTCAGGTCGCGAAGAGGCGGACCGGCCAACGGGCGTGGTCCTCGGCCGCCAGGTCGAGCAGGGGCGCGCCGAGCGTCGGCAGCAGGTCGACGTCCCCGGTCGCGGCCGCGGCGACGGCTTCCCGCGCGATCGCGGCGACCGGGGGCGCGAGCCGGGCCAGCACCGCCGCGGCCTCGAACGGGTCGAGCCCCAGCAGCCGCACGCAGGCCGTCACCGGTCCGGACACGGACTCGTAGGCCACGGCGGTGGCGGCGTCCGCCGGCGAGAGGCCCGCGGCCGCGGCCACCACGCCGAACACCACCGGCTGGTGCGCTCCGCCCGGGGCGGCACCGGCCAGCCGCTCCAGTGCGGGATCGGGCCACGCCGCCCTGGCCGCGCGCAGCAGTTGCCGGCCGAGCCGCCGGGACGCCGCGCGCAGGGCCGGGGAGGGCGTGCGGATCTCGGCGGCGTGGTCCAGCACGAGCGGGTCCGTAGCGCCCGCCGCGGCCGCCGCCAGCGCGGCGGCCGTCAGGCCCGTGGTGTGCAGGCGTCCGGTGCAGAACGCCTCCAGGGTCCGTGCGTCGCCCACCCGCCCCGCCCGGACGGCCGACTCCACGCCGCCGGAGTGCGCGTGGCCGCCCGCCGGGAAGCGGCCGTCGGCCAGCACCAGCAGCGCCGGATCGGTCGGAGGCCGTGTCACGGCGGCCTCAGAAGAGGAAGTAGCGCTGGGTCATGGGCAGTTCCTCGGCCGGATGCGGTTCGACGACCTCGCCGTCGATCCGCACCGTGAAGCTGTCGGGCTCGACCGTCACGCCGGGCAGCGCGGTGTTCTCGCGCATGTGCTCCTTGCGCACGCCCCGGGTGTTGCGGATCGCGGTGAAGGCCTTCGCGACGCCCAGTTCCTCACCGAGCCGGGCCGGCAGACCGGCCTCCAGGGCCGACTCCGTCACGAAGTTGACCGAGTTGGCCGACGGCGCCCGCCCGATCGCCCCGAACATCGGTCGCGGGAGCACGGGTTGCGGCGTGGGGATCGAGGCGTTCGCGTCGCCCATCTGGGCCCAGGCGATCTGGCCGCCCTTGATCACCAGATCCGGCTTGACGCCGAAGAACGCCGGGCTCCACAGCACCAGGTCGGCGAGCTTGCCCGGTTCGACGGAACCGATCTGCCCGTCCATGCCCTGCGCGATGGCCGGGTTGATCGTGTACTTGGCCACGTAGCGGCGCGCCCGCGCGTTGTCCGCGGGCCCGTCCCCGGGCAGCGCGCCGCGGCGGCGCTTCATCACGTGCGCGGTCTGCCAGGTGCGCAGGACGACTTCGCCGATCCGGCCCATGGCCTGCGAGTCCGAGCTGATGATCGAGATCGCGCCGAGGTCGTGCAGCACGTCCTCCGCGGCGATCGTGGAGGGCCGGATCCGCGACTCGGCGAACGCCAGGTCCTCCGGTACGTCGGCGCTGAGGTGGTGGCAGACCATCAGCATGTCCAGGTGCTCGGCCACCGTGTTGCGGGTGTGCGGGCGGGTCGGGTTGGTCGAGCTGGGCAGGATGTTGGGTTCGGAGACGACGGTGATGATGTCGGGCGCGTGCCCGCCGCCCGCGCCCTCGGCGTGGTAGGCGTGGATGCCGCGCCCGGCGATCGCCGCCAGGGTGTCCTGCACGAAGCCCGCCTCGTTCAGGGTGTCCGTGTGGAGGGCGAGCTGCGCACCGCTCTCCTCGCAGACGCGCAGGCAGGCGTCGATGACGGCGGGGGTGGCCCCCCAGTCCTCGTGGATCTTGAAACCGACGGCGCCGCCGCGCAGTTGCGCGTGCATCGCGTCCGCCGACACCGTGTTGCCGCGGCCCAGCAGGCCGAGGTTGACCGGGTACTGCTCGGCCGCGGCGAACATCCGGGCCAGGTGCCACGAGCCGGGCGTGATCGTGGTCGCCTTGGAGCCCTCGGCCGGACCGGTGCCGCCGCCGAGCAGCGTGGTCACGCCGCTCGCGAGTGCCTCCTCGAACAACTGCGGGCAGATGAAGTGCACATGGGCGTCCACCGCGCCGGCGGTGAGGATCCTGCCGTTGCCGGCGATCACCTCGGTCTCCGGGCCGATCACCAGCTGCGGATGGACACCGTCCATCGTCTCGGGGTTCCCGGCCTTGCCCAGCGCCGTGATCAGCCCGTCGCGGATGCCGACGTCGGCCTTGACGACCCCCCAGTGGTCCAGCACCACCGCGCCGGTGATGACGGTGTCCGGCGCGCCCTCGGCGCGGGACACGCGGCTCTGGCCCATCGACTCGCGGATCACCTTGCCGCCGCCGAAGACCACCTCGTCCCCGCCCGCGCAGCGGTCCTCCTCGACCTCGATCAGCAGGTCGGTGTCGGCCAGCCGGATCCGGTCCCCGACGGTCGGGCCGTACAGGTCGGCATAGCGGCGCCGGGTGACGGTCAGCGCCGGGGGCGTGCGGTGCTGCGCCGTCACGAGTCCACCCGTCCCGCCGTCTCGCCGCGCAGGCCCCACACCTCGCGCCGGCCGCCCAGCGGCACCAGCTCCACCCGCATCGCGATGCCCGGTTCGAACCGCACCGCCGTGCCCGCGGGCACGTTCAGCCGCTGCCCGCGGGCGGCGGCGCGGTCGAAGTCGAGCCCGGGGTTGGCCTCCGCGAAGTGGTAGTGCGAGCCGACCTGCACCGGGCGGTCGCCGGTGTTCACGACCGTCAGTCCGGTCACGGTACGTCCCGCGTTGAGCTCGACCGGTCCGTCGCCGAGCAGCAGTTCTCCAGGAATCATGTGCGGCTCCCGCTCACTGGATGGGGTCGTGCAGGGTCACCAGCTTCGTCCCGTCGGGGAATGTCGCCTCCACCTGCGTTTCGCGGATCATTTCCGGCACACCTTCCATCACGTCGTCCCGGCCGAGGACCGAACGGCCCGACGCCATCAGTTCGATGACGGTGCGTCCGTCCCTCGCGCCTTCCAGGACGTGGACGGTCAGGATGGCGAGCGCCTCGGGATGGTTGAGCCGCAGCCCGCGCGCCCGGCGGGCCAGGGCGACGTCGGCCGCGACGTGGATCATCAGCCGTTCCTGCTCGTGGGGAGTCAGTCTCACGTCGTCGAACCCCTCTGGAGGACGAAGGCGAACACACCTTCGTGCCGCGGTTCCGGTCACCCTATAGCCGCCGGAGGAGCCGATCCGGCCTGCGCAACACGGAAGTAACCAGATCGACCCATGGCCGGTTATCCGAATGCGTCGGGGTCGGCTCCGGGCGCGTTCGAGGAGGCGGGACCCCCTCCGCGCGGACCTCCGACATGCCCGTTTCACACGGGCCGCGATCGTCCGAAACGGTCGCCTCCTAACGTCTCCCCCTATGAGCACCGGGTCGTGTACGGCTCGAGTGCGGCACGCCGGCACCTGACAAGCCATCACCCACACCTCGAGGGAGCGACCGATGAGCACCACCAGGCCCCGTGCCTCACAGGCCCCCAGCGCGGGAACGGCCGCGAGCCAGGCGACCACGGAGACGCTGGAGGACTACACCCTGCGCTTCGCGGCCCGCGGGTACCGCCGCTGGACCCCGATGGTCGTGGCGACCACCGCCCTGGGCGGCATCGCCTACATGGCCGACTTCTCCATCGGCGCCGGCATCGGCCTGACCCACGGCACCGGCAACGCGCTGGTCGCCATCGCGGTCGCGGCCGTGGTCATCTTCGTCACCGGCCTGCCCCTGGCCTACTACGGCGCCCGCTACAACATCGACCTCGACCTCATCACCCGCGGCTCCGGCTTCGGCTACTACGGTTCGGTCCTCACCAGCGTCATCTTCGCCAGCTTCACCTTCATCTTCTTCGCCCTCGAAGGCTCGATCATGGCCCAGGGACTGAAGTTGGGACTCGGCCTGCCGCTGTGGCTAGGCTACCTGGTCTCCACCTTCATGGTGATCCCGCTGGTCATCTACGGGATGAAGGCGCTCAGCAAGGTGCAGGTGTGGACCACCCCGATCTGGCTGCTGCTCATGGTCGCCCCGCTGGTCTACCTGATCGCCGAGGACCCCGGCACCGTAAACCGCTTCCTCGGCTACGCCGGCACCGGCGGCGACGGGGGCGTCAACACCCCCTCCGTACTCCTGGGCGCGGGCGTGTGCCTGTCCCTGATCGCGCAGATCGGCGAACAGATCGACTACCTGCGCTTCATGCCCCCGAGGACGCCGGAGAACAAGCGCGCCTGGTGGACCGCCGTGATCACGGCCGGCCCCGGCTGGGTGGTGCTCGGCGCGCTGAAGCAGGCCATCGGCGTCTTCCTCGCCGTCTACATCCTCGCCAGGGTCGGTCCGGTCGCCGCCACCGAACCGATCCAGCAGTTCCGCGGCGCCTTCCGGACGATGATGCCGTCCTGGGCGGTCGTGCCGCTGGCCGTCGCCCTGGTCGTGATCAGCCAGATCAAGATCAACGTGACCAACGCCTACTCCGGCTCGCTCGCCTGGACCAACTCCTTCACCCGCGTGACCAAGCACTACCCCGGCCGGATGGTCTTCGTCCTGGTCAACCTCGCCTTCGCGCTCACGCTGATGGAAGCCGACATGTTCAGCTTCCTCAACAACATCCTGGGCTTCTACTCGAACTGCGCCATCGCCTGGATCGTCACCGTCGCCACCGACATCGGCGTCAACAAGTACCTCCTCAAGCTCTCCCCCCTCCACCCGGAGTTCCGCCGCGGCATGCTCCACGCGGTGAACCCGGTCGGCGTCGTCTCCTTCGTCACCGCCTCCGCGCTCTCCATCGCCATGTACTTCCACGCGCTGGGCGACACCCTCCAGCCGTACTCCCCGGTGGCCGCCGCCGTCCTCGCCTTCGCGCTCACCCCGCTGATGGCGATCGCGACCAAGGGCAGGTACTACCTGCGCCGCACCGACGACGGCATCCAGGAGCCCCTGCTGGACGCCCACGGCAACCCCAGCGCCACCACCCTCGACTGCCACGTCTGCCACCAGCCCTACGAGCGCCCCGACTTGACGGCCTGCGCCGCCCACCGGGCAGCCGTCTGCTCGCTCTGCCTCAGCACCGACCGCACCGGGGAGCACGTCCTGCCCGCCGCACCCGCCGCCGCCTGACCACCGACGCGGCTCAATCCCCGACCCCGCTCGGCGCCGGTTCCGTTCCCGCCGCCGGGCGGGGAGGTTCGCGGGTGCGGCCGTTTCCGACCGTCGGCCGAGGTCAGCCCGCCGGGGTGCCCACCTGCCCGCGCTCCAGCGCGGCGCGCAGCGTCGCCATCGCCCCCGCGACCGCCGCCACGGCGCCGGCGTCGAGCGTGCCGCCGAACAGCTCGGCCAGGCCCTCCCGGAAGGTCCGCTCCGCCTCCGCCGCCAGCCCGGCGCCCTCCTCGGTCAGCTCGAGCAGCGAGGAGCGGCGGTCCGCCGGATTGGGCCGGCGCGCGGCCCAACCGCGCTGCTCCAGGCGGTCGATGCCCTTGCTGGTCGCGCCGACCCCGATGGCGAACTCGGCGGCGATGTCCGCCACCCGGCAGCCGGGGTGGTCGCGCAGGTAGGCCAGGAACTCGTACTGCGAGGCGACGATGCCGTGCTGCTCGCGCAGGCGGTCGCCGATGGCGTTGTAGAGCCGGGTCTCGCAGCGGACCAGGTCGGCGAAGAGCTCCGGAAAGTCGGCTGCGGCACCCTCCGCGCCCAATGTATATTCCATGGCATATAGTGTACAGGAATCCACCTACCGCGGGAGTCTGCCATGAGCAGGGAACAGCGCATCCAGGTCGACACGATCCTCCGTCAGCCCGGCCCCGAGGGGCCGCAGTCGGTCGAGCAGATCCGCGCCGGATTCCGGCAGCTGATGGATCAGATGATCGTGCCGCACGACCGCATCCGCACCGCGCCCGCCACGCTCGGCGGCCGGCCCGCGCTGCGCGTGGAACCGGTCGGCGACTCGGAGCGCGGCACCGGGACGATCCTCTACTTCCACGGCGGCGCCTGGGTCTTCGGCTCGCCGGAAACGGCCCTCTCGCTGACCGGGAACCTGGTGGCCAGGACCGGCCTCGGCGCCTACTCGGTGGACTACCGGCTCGCCCCCGAACACCCCTTCCCGGCAGCGATCGAGGACACCCTGAGCGCCTACCGGGCTCTGCTGGAGGGCGGCACGGACCCGTCCTCGATCGTCTTCGCGGGCGACTCCGCGGGCGGCGGCCTCGCCGTCACCACCGCCCTCGCCGCCCGGGACGCGGGTCTGCCGCTGCCCGCCGCCCTCCTGGCCTTCTCCCCCGGCACGGACGCGACCCGCACCGGCGAGAGCATCGACACCAAGGAGGGCATCGACCCGGTCTTCACCCGCGCCGGCCTGGAGCACACCGGCGCCATGTACCTGGCCGGCGCCGACCCCCGCCACCCGCTGCTCAGCCCCGCTGTGCACGCCGACCTGGCCGGCCTGCCCCCGATGCTGATCCAGGTCGGCGCCAACGAGCTCCTGCTGGACGACTCCACCCGGCTGGCCGCCCGCGCCACCGCGGCGGGCGTGGCCGTCATCCTGGACGTCACCGCCGACGTTCCGCACGTCTTCCAGTGCTTCGCGGGCGTCCTCGACGAGGCCGACGACGCCCTCGACCGGGCCGCCCTCTTCCTCCGCCAGCACCTCCGCCGCTAGGGGCACGCCAGCGCCGTCACCGGGTCCGCCGCCAGTAGGACCGGGTGGCGGCCGCCAGCGCGAGGCCGTAGCCGGCGAAGGCCGTCATGCCGACCCAGATCACCAGCAGCGCGTCCGGCCGGGAGTGGAATTCGCCCATCGGGACGGTCACCGCACCGGCCGAGGCGAGCGCCGCGTAGGCGGCGCCGACCAGGCCGTACGGGGCCAGGGTGGCCGCGCCGATCAGCGCCGGGGTGAGCGGGAGCCAGCGCGGCACGGGGCGGCCGCGCAGCGGGAGCGTCCAGCGCGGGAAGACCATGCCCCACGGGCGGACCAGGCCCCAGAGCAGGAAGACGCCGACGACGGCCAGCAGCACGGTGGCGTCCAGCCCCCAGGACTCCAGGGACAGCCAGATGCCCGAGGCGCCGTTGCGCCTGGCGTCCACCAGCATCTCCGCGCCGCTGATGCCCGCGAAGGTGCCGCCCACCGCCCAGGTGAGCTTCATCGCCGTGTACGGCAGGAAGGCCACCGTCCCCACCCACGCGGCGAGTTGCACCTCCCGCGAGGCCGCCGAGGGTGCCCGGCGCCCGGGTGCGCGCCGGCCGGTCTCGACGAACAGCAGCAGTCCGACCGCCGCCAGCAGCTGGTTCGCGAAGGCCGGCCGGCTGTCCACACCCGCGCCGAACAGCAGCGTGATCACCTCCATCAGCAGCCCGAACGCCGCCACCACCAGTAGCCCGCAAAGCACCCACCGCAGCACCCGGAGGCGCCACCGGGCGACGACGGCCCCCGCCACCCCCAGCCCGGCAGTGCCCCAGGCGAGCACCGGCGCCTCGGCGGCCAGGCCGTGCGCCCACAGCCGGGCACCGGTCAGGGCGCAGAGCACCCCGAAACAGGCGTAGGCCACTGACCAGGCCAGGCGCAGTCGGGCGCGGAGGGGGTCCGAGAGGGAAAAGTCCATGCAGCCGACTTTTCCGGCCCGGCCGGTACCGCCGCCTCGGCCACCGGGACGAGCGGCTCCCCCGCGCGGGTGACCGGCCCGGGGGGTCGGCGGCTCAGGAGGTCCGGGTCCGGTAGCGGTGCAGCGCCTCTTCGACCCCGGAGGTGTCCCAGCCCTCCTGGCCGGCCGCGGCCAGCCAGGTGCCTGCGCCGGCCGCCACAGCCGCACCGTCCTCGGGAGGGAGGTCGAGCCGGTCGAGCAGGAGTACCAGGATTCCGGCGGCCTCGGGCTGGGTCCAGCACGAACCCAGCCAGTCCAGCGCTCGGCGGGTGGCACCGTCCGGGTGCAGCGCATCCAGGTTCCGATTGCCGAGCAGCACCTTGACGAGCCCTGCCAGTTCAGCCTCGGAACCGGCCCTCCGCCGCCAGGCCGTGATCAGCTCCAGGGCGTCCAGGGCTCTCATGAGCTGGTCGGGCCGGAGGTCGTCGCGCTTCAGCAGGTTCCCCACGACCTTGACGTTCTTCTGCTGGGCGGAGTGTCTCTCCAGCCAGCGGAATGCCAGGCGCACGGCCCGGTCCTGCCGCTCCGGCCCGAGGGGCAGTCGCAGCACACCGAGGAGCAGTCCTTCGGACAACTCCCGCTCGCCTTCCAGGATTCTGAGCGCGTGCTCGGCGAGACGGGCGGCCCGGGCCAGGTCCAGGTCGCTCCGGAAGCGGGTGCTCTTGAGCAGCACGGTGGCGGATTTCGCCCTGGCATCGAGCAGTGCGAACAGCTGGTCGATCCACCGGGTGTACTGGTCGGGGCCGGTGCCGGAGGCCGTCGTCAGCGCCCGCACGAGGACGGGCGCCCCCTGGGCCGAGGGGTGGTCCCGGAGCCAGCTCAAGGCCCGGTCGGCGGTGTCCTCCGAGGACTCGGCGTCGAACCCTCCCAGCAACGAGGCGAGGACATAGGCGGCCGACGGGCTGTCGCGGTGGCCGTCCAGCCAGGTGCGGGAGAGCGTTTCGACGGACACGGGCCAGTCGTGCACCGGCTTCCTCCGCTGGAGCAGCCCGGAGAGGACGAAGCAGGCGCTCTCGGAGGGCAGGTGATCCGCCAGCCACGCTTGCGCCAGCCGGTCGGTCTCCGCCGCCTCTGCGTCGGTGAGCTCGAGCCCGAGGAGCGGCGCCAGAACGAAGGAGGCCTCGGGCTGTGTCCCGTGGCAGTCCAGCCACTGGAGCGCGAGGTCGACCGCCAGGCGGTGATCGTCGAGGAACCTGCGCCGTTCCAGGAGCGGCCCCAGCACGTACGTCGCCTCGAACTCCGGGCCGGCGTCACTCAGGAAGTCCAGCGCCCGGCCGGCAGCCTTGCGGAGCACGTCCGGTCCCACGCCGCGGCAGCGCAGCACCGTCGGCAGCGTGCTCCGCAGAATCGCGGGGGTGTCATGGCTGTTCAGCAGGGTCAGGACCGTCTCGGCCGCCGGGTCGACATGGCCGCCGACGGCATCGGGCCGCAGCAGCGCGGCCATCACGTACCGGCCGCCGTTGTCCAGCCCGTGACGGGCGAGCCAGTCCACCCCGTCCTCGGCCAGCTTCCGGCCGGTCTCCCGGTCGAGGTCGGTGCGCAACAGGACGGAGCTGAGCAGGAACTTCGCGCTGTCCGGCAGCCCGTACACGGCGAGCCACTCCTGCGCACGGTCGATCGCCGACGCCGCCCGCAGCTCACCGAGGTCGTCGCGGAGCAGCACCTCGCCCAGGACGTAGGTGGCCCGGCGGGCCGGCCCATGGCACTTCAGCCAGTCGAAGGTGCGATCGAGGAGGAACCGGGTGTCCTCGGCTCCCAGCTGACGGCTCGCCAGCAGCGGCTCCAGAACGAACGAGGCGTCGATGTGGGTGCCGTACTCCTTCAGCCACTCCAGGGCGGCCCGGGCGCCCCGCTCCAAGGCGTCGGCCGGAAGGTTCTCGCTGCGCAGAACCGCGTCCAGCACCATCGCCGTCCCCGACGGCTGGTTCTGCGCCTCCACCCAGAGCAGCGCGCTCTTCGCCGCGCTCCCCTTCTGTGCCTCGGTCAGCCCGTGGCGCAGCAGCAGCGGCCGCAGCACCACGCCGGCCTCGGGGTTCCGCTTGGCCCGCCGCATCCGCGCGAGCGCGAACTCGATCACCTCGGCGGTCCGCTCGGCGCCGAGCTCGCAGCGGAGCAGGGCGGCGAACAGCAGTGCGCTCCCCCTGCTGGTGCTGCGCGGCTGGACGAGCCAGCGCAGGGCCCGTTCCGCGGCCTGGTCGCGGTCCTCGGCGCCGACGCCGTCCGCCTCCAGCAGCGGGCGCAGCAGGTAGCCGACGTCGCGGGTCGTCCACTGCCGGTCCACCCACCCGAGGCAGGCGGCGGCGAGCTGGCCCGGCACGCCGCCGACGGAGTTGCGCACGGCGGTGGCCAGGACGGTCGACGCGTCCCTGGGGTCGTGCTGCTCGATCCCGGCCAGCCAGGGCCCGAGCAGCCGCTCCCAGCTGTCCTCCATGCCCTTGCGCCAGGGCGGGCCGGACAGCAGGGCGAGCATCGCGGACCGGCCGGCCTGCGGGTCGGCGGCGACCAGGGCGGCCAGTTGCCCGGTGTGCTGTCCGAGCCAGTTCGCGCAGGAGCGCTCCACGGCCGTGCGGTGGGCGGCCCCGAGGTCGGCGGTCCACCGCCGCAGGTGGCCGGAGGCCACGCCGAAGCTGCGGCCGGCGGCGAGGAAGGCGGAGAGCAGCGCCTTCAGCACGTCGCTGCGGACCGTGGTGCCGTCCGGGAGGACGGTCATCCGCAGGAACTCGTCCGTGACGATGTCGTGGACGGCGTCGATGCCCTGGCCGGACTCCACCAGCCAGCCCAGGTGCAGCAGCCGGCCGACCACGCCCTCGGGTCCGCCGCGGAAGGTCGGGTCGGGCCAGTGCTCGAGGAACCGTTCCACGGTCGACTCGACGGCGTCCTGGTCCTGCTCGCAGGAGGCCGCCGCGACCGCCGAGGCCAGCAGCAGGGTCTCCCTGGCGGGCTCGCCCTCGTCCTGCCTGCTGCCGTAGTCCTGACCCGCGCGCGCCTGCAGCCAGGAGACCAGCTCCTCCGGCCGGGGCGGGACCAGGTCCGGCTCGCCCGCGCCCGCCGTGAGCCGGGCTTCGAGGGCCCGCGCGATGAGCAGGGCGATGATCGGGCGCTGCCCGCACACCTCGGAGAGCCGGTCCTCGCCCCAGGCGTTCACCATGCCGGGGGCCACGTCCGCGAAGACCTGCCTGATCACCTTCGTGGTGTGCTCGCGGTCGCTGCGCAGCGGGACCTCGTCCAGCAGGAGCCGCACGCCGTTCTCCCGGAGCTTGCCGAGCATGCCCGGCCGCACCGAGGCGAGGCAGGCGACCCGGCCCTCCGGGTCCTCCGCCTGCAGGGCCTCGCCGAGGGCCTGCAGGTTCACCCCGTCGTAGCTGTCGAGGTAGTCGAAGACGAGCAGGACCCGCTCGCGTCCGGCCTGTTCCCGGACCGCCGCCAGCACGTCCTCGGTCGACACCTCGCTGGACCGGGCGACGTGCAGCACCTGCCAGGGCGGGTTCTGCGCGAGCGCGGCCTTGGCCACCTCGAAGCAGGTGCGGGTCTTGCCCGCGCCGGCCGGACCGACCAGCAGGATGCCCCGCTTGGTGTCCTGGCCCGACGCCGAGGTGGTCAGCCGGGCCAGGCTGCGGAGCAGCCGCTTCGGGTCCGAGCCGTCCCCCGGGCTGACGAACTTCAGCTTCTCCTGGGCCAGGTAGGAGCCCTTGCCGCGGAGCCGGGCCACCTCGTCGGCGTGCGTGCGGATGTGCGGGGAGAGCCGGGCGCGGCTCCCGGTGGGCAGCGGGCGGTCGCCGTCGCGGCGGCGTTCCACCAGGTAGGGCACCTGGACGACGGCAGCCGTACTCAGCCGGGCCCGCACCGTGCCGAGCACCGCGGGCAGGTCGGGCGGCCAGGTCCGGGAGCGCTCCAGTTCCGCCAGCAGGTGGGAGCTGAAGAGGCCGCCGCCGACGCTGCCGAGGCCGTGGGCGGGCCGGCCGTCCTGGGTGGCGTAGGCGCTCTGCAGGTGTCCGAGGACGTCCGCCTCCGCCGTGCGCCCGAAGGAGAGGGTGCCGGGCAGGCTGGCGGCGGGGACGTCGAAGTAGCGGCAGGCGTCGACGACGCAGACCTTCTCCGGTATCCCCTCGTACCGCTTGTCGTGCAGCAGGTTCCGCTCGAACTCCCCCATCGGGAGGTTGACTTCGTAGCCGGGCCGGGCGTCGGCGCAGAACAGCCGCTGCTGGTCCCGGTCGTCGAGGATGCCGTGCCCGCTCCAGGCGAACCAGAGCAGGTCGCCGCGCCACTCGGGGAGTTCGTCGACCAGGACCTGCTCGATCTGCGCCTGGGTGGCCGGGCGCGGCGCCAGTCCGAGCTCCGCGGCGGTCGCCGCCACCTCCTCGCGGGACTGGTCGCCGGGTGAGAGCAGCAGCCGGATGTTGGCGGCCGGCACGCCCCTCGACCGCAGCCACCTGGCGTGCCGGCAGGCGTCGAGCGCGGGCCCGTGGAGCGGCGTGAACTGAGGGGTGGCATAGGTGTCGACGCCGACCAGGACGGCGTACGTCAGCTCGGGGCGAAGCGTCTGGTTCACTCACCCGCTCCGACGGCACCGGCGAGGATCCGGTGGACCGCGGGGTTGCCGAAGTAGGCGCTGTGCGCGGCCAGGAACGGCTGGCCGGAGGTGACCTCCACGTCCTCCACCCGGCCGGGGAAGAGCTGCCCGGCCAGGAAGCCCAGGGGGTCGCGGCGGTCGTAGAGGTTGGTCCAGCGCGGGAAGTGCGGCGGCAGCGGCCGGCCGAACTCCAGGCCGGGCAGGGCGTTCATGCCGTAGAGCTGGCTCGCCTGGGAGCCGGCGGTGATGAGGTGGGCCACCGCCGGGAAGTCCTGGCCGACCAGCAGGTCCACGGCCGCGATGCCGCCCAGGCTGTGGGCGAAGAGGACCACCGGGCCCTCCGTCCGGGCCACCTCCGACACCCGGTCGGCGATGAAGGTGCGCAGGCCCGCGCCGCGGACCGCGTAGTGCAGGATGTCGCCCACCTGGGAGGCGGAGCCGTCGGTGATCCGGTCGCGCCAGCCGCCGACCAGCCGGTTGACGACGTACATGGCGGCCGTGCCGGCCAGCCGCTTCACCCCGCCGCGGGTGTCGGCGCCCAGGGCCTGGCCGACCAGCAGGACGGCGTGGTCGCGCTCCGCGACCGTCCAGGGCAGCGGCTCACCGGCCGCCTGGTGCTCCGTCAGGAACTGCGCCACCACGGCACTGCTGAGCAGCTGGGCGCAGCCGCCGTCGGAGCCGGCGCCGGCCAGCGCGCGCCGGCAGTCCGCCGACTCCCGTGTCCCCGCCAGTACGGTGGACACCGCGCCCCGGAACCGCTCGACGGCCCCCGCGCCGCCGAGCAGCCCGGCCAGCTCCGCCGGCAGGTCGGCGGCGAGCTGGGCGGCCCGGCGCTCCAGCTCCGGCCCGGAGCCGTCGCCCAGCACCCGCCGGCCCGTCCGGCCGCCGGCCTCGGCGCCGAGCTCGCGCAGTTCGCAGAGCGGGTCGACGTAGAGCAGGCCCCAGCGGAGGACCTCCTCGTCCTCGGGCAGCAGGGCCGCCTTCCCCCGGTAGCCGGGAACGGTCCTGGAGGACATGCCCGGCCGCACGCCGTGGGCGTCGCCCCAGTAGCAGGGGTGCAGCCCGATTCCGCGGTCGATCCGGTCCAGCCCCTTCCGCAGCAGGGCCAGGCTCGATTCGTACGACTCGGCGCGTACGCCGGTCCCGTGCACGAACACGACTGCGACCATGTCGTCCCCTCCCGTCCGTCGACATGTCGAACGGAGAACATTGTGCCTGGGAGGCCAGGGGCCGGCAGGTGATCCTTCGTCAATTCTCCGATGAGCTGATCGGCTGCGTATCTGCCGGTCTCGGGCCACGGCCCGATGCCGGGCCGCGGCGCGCCGCGCTACGCCGCGCCGACAAGATCAGCCTCCTTGACAATTTTTTTTGTCGGTAGCACCCTGGACCCATGCTCGACGTAGCCGTCATCGAAGACCCCGCCGCCGCCGAGGCCTCGCTCGACCCCATACGGTCCCGGATCCTCGCCGCGCTGGCCGAGCCCGGCTCCGCGACGATGCTGGCGGCCCGGCTCGGGCTCGCCCGGCAGAAGGTGAACTACCACCTGAAGGAGCTGGAGCGGCACGGGCTGGTGGAGCTCGCGGAGGAGCGGCGCAAGGGGAACGTCACCGAGCGGGTCTACCGGGCCGCCGCGGCCTCCTACGTGATCTCGCCGGCCGCGCTGGCCGCGGTGAGCCCGGATCCGTCCCGGGCGCCGGACCAGCTGTCCGCCCGCTGGCTGCTCGCCCTGGGCGCCCGGCTGGTGCAGGAGGTCGGGGCGCTGCTGACCGGGGCCGCGCGGGCCCGGCGGAAGGTGGCCACCTTCGGGCTGGACGCCCAGGTTCGGTTCGCCTCCGCCGCCGACCGGGCCGCCTTCGCCGAGGAGCTGACCGAGGCGGTCGCCGCGCTGGTCAGCCGCTACCACGACGAGGGCGCGACCGGCGGCCGCACCCACCGCGTGATCGTCGGGCTGCACCAGATCCCGTCCGCACCGGCACCGTCACCGGAACCGGAACCGGCACAACCAGAACAGGAAGACCGACGATGACGCACCCGTTCGAGATCGAGCTGCGGGAGGAGCTGCCCGCGAGCCCCGAGGAGGTCTGGGCGGCGATCGCCACCGGACCGGGCATCGACTCGTGGTTCATGGGCCGCAACGAGGTGGAGCCCCGGGAGGGCGGCGCGGCCGCCCTCACCACCGGCGGCCACCGCGAGGAGGCGCTGATCACCGGGTACGAGCCGGGCAAGCGGTTCGCCACCCGGACGCAGACCGGCGAGGACGGCCGGTTCATGGCCTTCGAGTACCTGATCGAGGGCCGGGAGCAGGGCTCCACCGTGCTGCGGGCCGTGCACAGCGGCTTCCTCGGCGACGACTGGCAGGACGAGTACGACGCGCTGCGCCGCGGCTGGCCGTTCTACCTCAACAACCTGCGCGAGTACCTGCGCCACTTCCCCGGCCGCACCGCCGCCCCCGTCTTCGCCTTCGCACCGCCGGGCGAGCGCTCCGGGCCGGAGTCCGCCGCGGTGCTGGCCGGCGCGCTGTCGCTGGCCGTCCCGGTCGCCGTCGGCACGCCGGTGCGCGCCCGGCCGAACGGCCTGGCGCCCCTCGACGGCGAGGTGATCTGGGCGGACGTGGAGCGGTTCGGCGTCCGGAGTGCGGACGGGCTCTACACCTTCCACCACGGCACCGGCGCCGGCCCGGTGCTGCTCTTCCACCACCTCTTCGACAGCCCCGACACCGAGGCCGCCTGGCAGCAGTGGCTGACCGGGCTCTTCAGCTGAACCGACCATCCGAGAAAGCTAGGAACCACCCATGCGCACCCTGATCAGCACCGCGTTCATCTCGCTCGACGGCGTCGTGGAGGGCCCGGGCGGCGAGCCCGAGTACCGCAACTCCGGCTGGACCTTCAAGGACATCGAGTTCGTCCCCGAGGCCTACGAGCTCAAGGGGCGGGAGCAGGAGGAGGCCGGCGCCGTCCTGCTGGGCCGGGTCAGCTACCAGGCGTTCAGCCCGGTCTGGCCGGGGATGGCGGAGTTCGCCCGCTACAAGACGCTGCCGAAGTACGTCGTCTCCACCACCCTCGGCCAGGACGACCTGGTCTCCGACTGGGGCGACACCGCCATCCTGCGCTCGCTCGACGAGGTGGCCGCCCTCAAGCAGACCGAGGGCGACCCGATCATCGTGCACGGCAGCGCCTCGCTCAACCAGGCGCTCTCCGACGCCGGCCTGATCGACCGCTACCACCTGCTGGTCTTCCCGGTGCTGCTGGGCGCGGGCAAGCGCCTGTTCAGCGGCACCGACAAGGACGCCCAGAAGCTGGAGCTGGTCGAGCAGGCCGTCTACCGCAACGGCGTGCAGAAGCAGGTCTTCGACGTGGTGCGCTGACCGGCTCCCGACTAGCGGCTGTAGGTCACGTGCGTCACGCCGGACGGGGAGGCGACGGTCTCCACGGAGGTGAAGCGCTGCTCCAGCCCCTCCAGGCCGTCCCAGACGCGCTCGCCGCGGCCGAGCAGGATCGGGACGATCACCACGTGCAGGTGGTCGATCAGGTCGCCGGCCAGGAACTCGCGGACGGTGCGCGGTCCGCCGCCGATCCGCACGTCCAGGTCGCCGGCGGCCTCGCGGGCGTGCCGCAGCGCCTCCTCGGGCGAGGCGTCGATGAAGTGGAAGGTGGTGCCGCCCTCCATCTCGATGCTGGGGCGCGGGTGGTGGGTGAGCACGAAGACCGGGGTGTGGAACGGCGGGTTGGGACCCCACCAGCCCTTCCACTCCTCGTCCTGCCAAGCGCCGCGCTGCGGGCCGAACTTGTTGCGGCCCATGATCTCCACCCCGATGCCGGGCTCGGTGGCGGCCGCGAACGCGTCGTCGACGCCGGTGCTGCCGCCGCTCTTGCCCAGCATCGACTGGAAGGTGCGGGTCGGGAAGAACCACTCGTGCAGCCGGTGGCCGGCGTGCCCGAACGGGGCCTCCTCGGTCTGGCCCTCGCCGGTGGCGTAGCCGTCCAGGGAGATGGAGAAGTTGTGCACTCTGACTCGGGACATCGGCCGTCCTCGTCTCGCTGTGGGGTCCGTGGCACGGACCTCGTGGTGTGGTGAAACCTGCTGCCCGGATGTTTGCATGACGGTCTGTCACTGGAGTCTTCCGCCGACCCTACGATCCGGTCCGACCCGACACAAATACCGTCGCGCCCGCGTCGCGGGCCACCTACGCTGCCCGGGAGGGGGTGGGGCGGATGGAGGAGCCGGGCTTCGACCTGTGGGTGATCGGCCCTGGCACGGCCGGGGCGGACTCGCTCCGGGCGGTCGGCAGCGCGACCGGGCTGAGCCTGTGGCAGAGCAAGCAGCTCCTACTCGGCGCGCCCGTGCGGATTCGTGAGCACTGGATGATCGACGAGGTGTTGGAGACCGCCGCGCGGCTGCGGAGCGCCGGCGTGCCCACCCGCGTGGACTGCCACGAGTGCCGGCGGACGGTCCCGCTGGACGGGCCACCGCTGGACCCGGGGCCCTGCGACCTGCCCGGCTGGCCCGCCGAGCACTGCCGGGCCAACTCGCTCGCCGACTGCGACTGCCCCGTCTGCACGGCCTACGGCAGGAGGACCCCGCTGGTCCTCCCCCGGCTCACCCGCGACGACCGGCCCGCCGAGGCCCACCGCACCGCGCTGAGCCGCACCTTCGACGAGGACGCCGAGCTCTACGACCGCGCCCGGCCCGGCTACCCCGACCGGCTCTACGAGGACCTCGCCGAGCTCGCCGGGGCGCGGGCCGGGAGCCGGGTGCTGGAGCTGGGGTGCGGCACCGGGCAGGCGACGGTGCCGCTGGTGCGCCGGGGGTGCCGGGTCACGGCGGTGGAGGCGGGGCCGCGGATGGCCGAGGTGGCCCGCCGCAACCTGGCGGCTGCGGCTGCGGCCGGTGCGGCGGAGGTGGTGACGGCCGGGTTCGAGCGCTGGCCGCTGCCCGCCGAGCCGTTCGACACGGTGCTCGCGGCGACCGCCTTCCACTGGATCGACCCGGCCGTACGGGTGCCGAAGGCAGCCGGGGCGCTGCGGCCCGGGGGCGCGCTGGCCGTGGTGCGGACCCAGCATGTGCTGGGCGGCACCGAGGAGTTCTTCGCGGCGGCCCAGCACTGCTACGAGCGGTTCGACCCCGCGACCCCGCCCGGTCTGCGGCTGCCGCCGGCCGACCAGGTGCACGGCGCCGACCACGCCGCCGAGGTGGCCCGCAGCGGCCGGTTCGGCCCGACCGCCTTCCGCCGCTACGAGTACGAGCTGGAGTACTCGACCGCGCAGTACCTGGACCTGCTGCACACCTACTCGGGCCACCGCGCCCTGCCGCCCGCCGCCCGGTCCGGGCTGCTGGACTGCCTGGCGGGCCTGATCGACGGGCGGTTCGGCGGGCGGATCGCCAAGCGGTACCTGGTCGAACTCGCGGTGTCCGAGCGCACCTGACGGACAGTCAGTCAAACCGCAGGGGTGCCGGAACACGACATAGCAGGTTCACGCCATGGCGGCATCCGGGACCCCAACGGGCCCTGGTAGCGGACCCCGGCCAGGTCCTTCCCCCGGCCGGGGTCCGCGCTCTCAGCGGCTGCTGCAGGCGGTGCCGCTGTGCTTCGGGTCCAGCCCGAGGTCGTCCGTGCCGTGCACGGCCAGGTCGGTGAAGCCGTGCTGGGCCAGCCAGGCGCAGCGGGCGGCGGTGCCGCTGCCGGTGCCGGGCGGGAAGGCGGCGGGCACGCAGACGTTGAGCGCACCGTAGTGGTGGTCGCAGCCGTCGGCATTGGCAGCGGCCGGGGACTGCTCGGCCCGCTGGGGCCGGGCGGCCATCGGGTGGGCGGCCAGGCCCTGCGCGAAGTCCATGATGTGCGGGTCGGGTCGGTGCTGCCGGGCGGCGGGGGTGCCGGGCGGAGCGGGCCGGGAGGAGGCGTCGGGGGTGGCGAGGGTGAGCGCCAGTGCCAGCCCGGCCAGGCCGGTGCCGAGCACGGCGGCCGCCCTGCCGAGCCGCCGGCGGCTCCTGGGTCGTGCGGTCATGCGGTCGTCCTTCCTTGTGTTGTCGATGGGTTGACGGTCCGTCACATCAGGTGGACCCAGGAGGCGACCGAGGGCACGCCGGCGGCGTCGACCACGTAGAGCATGTAGTAGCCGGGCGGCGCCAGGTTGGGGTTGCTGGTCACGTTGAGGTCGATGCTGCCGTCGCTGTGCACGGTCATCGGCAGGTCGACGAACCGCTGGTTCGGGTCCGAGGAGTGGGTGACGGCGGCCGGGCGGATCAGCTCGGCGCGCACGATCGGCGCGTCCACCGTGATGTGCTGGCTGGAGCCGTAGGACCACATGGTGTTGGCCACGCCGGTGATCTGCGGCCGGGCGCCGTGGTAGAGGTACGGCGGGGTGTAGATCGAGACGTGCATGTCGAAGCTGCCGTTGCCCGGGTTGTCGCCCACCGTCATCACCCGGCCGTCGGGCAGCAGGAACGAGGCCGAGTGGTAGGTGCGCGAGATCGGGTCGGTGGCCATGCCGGGGGTGAAGGTGTCGGTGGCCGGGTCGAACATCGAGGCCTCGGTGACCGGGTCGGCCCGGTTGTGCAGCGCGCCGTTGGTCTCGAAGACCTGGCCGTTGGGCAGCAGCACGGTGGAGACGTACATCTTGCCCTGGCTCGCCGACTCCGGCTGGCCGTTGGCCAGGGTGCCGGTGGGGATCAGCGGGCCGGGGGTGTAGCTGGGGCTGGCCGCCTTGAGGTCGATGATGTCGGTCTGCCGCCCGGCGTCCACGTTGGTGACGATGTTGCCGCCGCCCATGGTGAGCACCCGCTGGTCCTGGGCCGGCGGCAGCAGCACGCTCATCGACTGGTCCCGGGTGTCCTTGCTCTGCAGGCCCGGCACGTCGGTGACGGTGTTGGCGTCGTAGTCGTAGATCGAGGCGCCGGAGCCGGCGGTGCCGTTGCCGAAGACGTGGCTGCCGGTGTAGAAGAGCCGGCCGTCCTGCATCAGGATCATCGACGGGTAGAGGCCGAAGAAGTTCCAGCTCTGGTGCACCGCGTTCAGCGGCTGCCAGGCGTTGGCGCTGCTGGAGAAGACCTCCTGGGTGACGCTGCCGGAGGAGTCGCCGCGCAGGCCGCCGAAGGTGATGATGTCGCCGTCGCCCATCTCGGTGGCCGACGGGTACCAGTGGCCGTCGTTCATGTCGTCGGCCTGGGTGTAGGCGTTGGTCGCCGGGTCGAACACGTAGGAGGTGTTCAGGCCTTCGTAGCCGTGGCTGCCGTCGGCCGCCGGGTAGGCCTTGGTGCCGCCCATGATCAGCACCCGCCCGTCCGGGAGTTGGACGTGGCCGGAGCAGAACATGTCCGCCGGGGTGGGCACCTGGGCGAAGGTGCCGGTGCCCGGGTCGTAGACGGCGGAGTTGAAGGTGCCGGCCTGGAACGCCATCGGGTCGTTGCCGGAGCCGGCCATCAGCAGCACCTTGCCGTTGTGCAGCACGATGGCGTGCATGCTGCGCACCGGGTTGGGGAACGGCATCACGGCCCAACTGCCTTGGGTGCAGGCGGGTCCGGCGGTGCAGACGTCGCCGGTGGCGGGCACCGTGGCGTCCTGCATGGAGTAGTCGTCGGTGGTGAGCGTGCCGGTGCCGTAGATGGTCACGCCCCAGGTGATCTGGTCGGTGTTCGGCGGGATCACCGGGGTGCGCACGCCGGCCTGGGTGTAGGCGCCGGCCACCGGCAGGGTCGCCAGGTCGGTCCAGTACTGCCAGCCGTTGGCCACGTCGTGGCGGAAGGCGGTGAGCACGGTGTCGGCCGAGGTGCTGGTGTACCAGACGCCGAGGTCGTACTGGTGGCCCGGCGTCACCGAGGGCGCGCAGGACGGGTTCTCCAGCATCATCGCCTTGCGGTCACCGGTCGTCACGTTGGAGACGGTGATCTGCATGGCGTTGCCGCCGCCGTGCGCGGTGTGCGTGACGGCGTAGTTCACGCTGCCGTTGCCCCAGCCGGCCTGCTCCCAGCAGACCGGGAAGCCGTTGGCGTCCAGCGCCTCCAGGCCGGGGTTGACCACCAGGTCGGCGCCGGCGTAGGCCGGGCGGGCGGCGACGCCCAGCATCAGGGCCAGCAGCGCCAGGACGGCGAGCAGCGCCGGGCCGGCTTTGCGGTGGGATGTGCGGATCACGGGTGCGTTCTCCTCCTGGGGGCTACGGCTGCGCCGAGCGGTCGATACGGCGGATCTCGATCCGGCCCGCCGGCGGGCCGAAGGCGGCGACCACGGTGGAGTGGGCCAGCGCGGCGTGCACGGTGGGCAGGTCGTTGGGGTCCTGGCGCAGGGCGGGCGAGGAGACGATGTAGTCGAGGTCGCGCCAGCCGTGCGGCAGGGTGCGGGTGACGGCCGGGTCCAGGTCCACCTTGTAGAACCAGATCACGCCGGTGCCGGGCCGGAAGCCGTCGTGCACCAGGCTGAGCCAGAGCGCGTCGTCCACGGTGATCCGGGTGTGCGCCGGGTCGGGGACGTTGCCGCGCAGCCAGTCGGCGGCCTGGTCGTAGGGCGCGTTGGCGTCGCTGGTGAGGGCGGTGCGGTCGCCGGCGTACCAGCGCGGGGCGGTGTAGCCGACCGCCAGTGCGGCCAGGGCCAGCAGGGCGGCCCAGCGCAGCGGGCGCAGCCGCACCCTGGGCAGGCCGCGCAGCAGGCAGCGGGCGGCCAGATCGCCGGCGCCGGCCAGGCAGAGCGCGAGGAACGGCAGCGCCTGGATGACGTACATCGCGGGCAGGTAGCCGGCGCCGGGCCGCAGCACCACGGCGGTCAGCAGCAGCGCGGCGAGCGCGGGCGCCCGCAGGCGGCGGACGAGGAGCGCGGGCAGCACGGCGGCCAGGCCGCCGAGGATCAGTATTCGGTCGTAGTAGAGCCAGGAGTCCAGCAGTTGGCGGGCGGGCGTGCCGGGCGTCAGCATCGAGCCGGAGCCGGGGCGGTCGAGCTGGTAGACGATGCCGCCGAGCAGCGAGACGTGTCCGGGGCCGGGGAACAGCTCGCCCTTGATCGCCGCGTAGAGCGGGTAGCCCAGGCCGATCAGCACCAGTGCGGTGCCGAAGCCGACCACCGAGAACTTGCGGGTGCTCCGGGCACTGCACTGCCAGAGCAGCAGGGCGACGGCGGGCAGCACGGCTGCCATGGTCTCCTTGGAGAGCACCGCGACGCCCGCGCAGAGGCCGGCGCCGACGTGGTGCCAGAGGTGCCGCCGGGGGGAGGCGGCCAGCACCAGGGCGGCCAGCATCCAGAGCACGGCGAAGTTGTCCAGGAAGAGCTCGCGCTGCAGGCCGACGGCGAGCGGGCAGAGGCCGAAGAGCAGCACGGCGGCGGTGGCGGAGAGCCGGGCCAGGCCGAGCCGGCGGGCCAGGGTGAAGAGCAGCAGGCAGCTGGCGGCGGTCACCGGGAGCATCACCACCCGCATCTGGGCGGTGAACAGGCCGCCGTCCGGGGCGAGGTGGCCGGGCAGCCAGCTGAGCACGGCGAGCTGGATCCAGCCGAGCGGCGGGTGGTCGTACCAGTAGGTGTAGTGCGCCATGCCGTGCTGGGTCTGGACGGCCCAGGCCTGCGCGAGGTAGGTGCCCTCGTCGTCACTGACCCCGGGGAAGCCGGTGATGTTCCAGCCCTGCACCAGCACCACCGCGAGGGTGGCGAGCCCGGCCAGCCAGCGGCCGGGGCGGGCCAGCCGGTCGAGCCTGCGGCGCAGCGGTGGTCGCGGGCGCGGCGGGGTGACGGGAGGACGGGCGGCCGTGTCGAGGAGCACGGTCACGGATCTCAGCCTTTCGAGGGAGGCAGCCGGTGGCCGGTGGAATTGTCCGCGTGACGGGCATGGCGAAGCGGCGCGACGGCGCGGGGAAGCCGACCGTCGTGCCGGGGCGCGGGAATTCCGCCGGGACTATCGAATGTGCGTACGTCTTTCGCGCGCCAGTTCGAGGCGCGCGAGACTCTCCGTATTCCCCCAGGTCATCGTGCTGAGCACCTTCCCCCCATCGGCGGTGGCCGACGTCTTCGCCCTGCGAACCAGGGGCGAACCCGGGAACATTGAATACCCATCGGCTCGGCGGCGTCGGCGTTTTCCGGAATGTCACCCATTCACGTTCCAATCGATCATCAGGAATCACTCCCGGGCACGGCAATCGCCATTCGCAACAGCTGAGCGCATATTCGTGCGGCACTGGCTGTTTCCGGCCGGTGACTGAGGCCCCGTCAGGCAGGCGGAGGACCGGCCGAGGTCTGCGCCGCCCCCGAGTCCGTCCCCCGCGACCGCCGACCGCCCGGCCGACCTGCGCGTTCCCGTCCCGCGGGGTGCCCCGGAGCGGGTACATTTCGCTCGTGGAACCCGAGCCCGTCACCACCCTGCCGCGCGGCCACCACGGTCTGAGCCGGGCCGAGGTCTGCGCCGCCCAGCGCTCCCGGCTGCTGGTCGGGATGGTCGACGCGGTCGCCGAACTCGGCTACCCGGCCACCACGGTGGCGGTGGTGCTGAAGCGCGCCCGGATCTCGCGGCAGACCTTCTACGAGCACTTCGAGAACAAGGAGCACTGCTTCCTCGCCGCCTTCGACGCCTCGGCGGACCTCTTCCTGACCCGGATGGCGACGGCGCTCGGGCCGGCGGAGGATCCGGTGCTGCTCCGGCTGGACCGGGTCTTCGGCAGCTGGCTGGAGTCGCTGGCCGCCGCCCCGGGGCCGGGGCGGGCCTTCCTGATCGAGATCTACGCGGCGGGCTACGCGGCGGTGTCGCGCCGCCTGGAGCGCCAGGAGCGGTTCGCCCAGCTGGTCGGCGAGGCCGTCGCCCACGGCGGCGCCTGGCGCGGCGACCTGGAGCCGCGGTTCATCGGCCGCGCCCTGGTCGGCGCGGCCAGCACCATGGTCACCGCCCGCATCGACGCGGGCGAGTCCGCCCACCTGACGGAGCTTCGGGATCCGCTGCTGGCGATGGCGCGGGCGCTGCTGGCGTCCTGAGACGCGTCCTCTCTGACGCCTGCTCACCTGCTCACCTGCTCACCTGCTCGGTTGATACCCTTCGCATCCCAACCACCCCGCGTGCGAGCACTGCTCACGCGCCCTCAGCGGCCGCCTCGCCACCCCCTCGCCACTCCCCCGCCGCCCCCGGTTTATGTACAGCGGTGTTCATCAACGCTATTCTCGCCGCGGGGCGGCCGAGCCCCGGTCAGCCGTGCGCGAGGGGACGCGGCTGGCCGATCGGCCGCGCCCGTATGCTTTGCGGGACCGACCCACGTCGCGTGTCCCATGGGGGAACAGATGCAGGAGCTGGGCGCAGCCGATCCGCGGCGCGTCGGGCCGTTCGAGATCCTTGCCGTGCTGGGTCGCGGCGGCATGGGGACCGTCTACCTGGGCCGTCCGGCGCCGCTCGACCCCGTCCCGAACGAGGACGAACCGACCCCCGGCACCCCCGACGCCGACACCCCCGCCACTCCCGCCACTCCCGCCACTCCCGGTCTCGTCGCGGTGAAAGTCGTCCATGCCGACCTTGCGCGCGACGAGGAGTTCCGCGCCCGCTTCCGCGGCGAGGTCGCGGCCAGCCAGGCGGTCAGCGGCCCGCACCTCGCCGCCGTGATCGGCTCCGGCGAGACCGACGAGCGCCCTTGGCTGGCCACCGAGTACATCCCGGGCCCGTCGCTGCGCTCGGTGCTGGCCCAGCACGGCGCGCTGCCCGTCAACCGGGTCCGCGCGCTCGGCGCCGGGCTCACCCAGGCACTGGCCGCGATCCACCAGGCCGGGCTGGTGCACCGCGACGTCAAGCCCGCCAATGTGCTGATGGCCGAGACCGGCCCGACCCTGATCGACTTCGGCATCGCACTCGGCGCGGGCGAGGCCGGCCTCACCCGCGAGGGCGTGCTGCTCGGCACCGCGCACTACATGTCGCCCGAGCAACTGCGGGACGAGGGCGCCACGGTGGGCCCGCCCGCCGACATCTTCGCACTCGCCTGCGTCCTCGCCTACGCGGCCGGCGGCACGCACCCGTTCGGCGACGGCAAGGCCGAGGAGCTGCTCTACCGGATCGCGCACGAGGAGCCCGACCTCGGCGCCCTGGACCCGGCGCTCGCCCCGGTGCTGCGCCGCTGCCTCGCCAAGCGGCCCGAAGAGCGCCCGACCGCCGTCGAGTTGGGCGAGATACTCGGCGGCGACCAGCCGCTCCCCGAGGCCGACCCGAACTACGTGCTGACCACCGTGCTGCCGCCTGTCCCACGGCCCAGCGACCTCTCCTACCTGGACGGCGGCGACCCGCCGCTGCCGCCCGCGCCGCCGTCGGGCTGGCAGCGCTGGCTGGTGCCGGTCGGCGCGGCGGCCACCGCGACGGCGATCGTGCTGCTCGTGGTGCTGCCCGGCAACTCGCCCGGCGCGCCGGCCCGGGCGATCGTCACGCCGTCGGCCAGTGCCTCCCCGCACAGCGCCGCGCCGAGCTCGGACGCCCCGTCGCCCACCGACCCGCCCTCGCCCAGCGACTCCGGCTCCCCCACCGACTCGCCTTCCCCCAGCGCATCGGCGTCCGCCTCGGCCTCGCCGTCCGCGACGCCGAGCGCCACCGCGCCTGCCAGTTCCGCCCCGCCGACCCCGGCCGCGCCCAGCCCCACCCCGTCGGCCAGCGCCGCCGCCCCGACGCCGAGCCCGAGCCCGAGCCCCGACCCGACGCCGAGCCCGAGCGCTAGCACCGCCGAGCCGTCCTCCCCGGCGCCGACCGGCAGCAGCCCGGCGCCGACCACCAGCGCGCCGACCGGTTCGGCGCCGCCGACCTCGCCGCCACCCGGCAGCCCGCCCAGGGCGATGACGCCGTTCAGCGCGGTGCCCCAGGGCAAGTCGGTCCTCGTCACCTGGGCACCCGCGCCGGACGCCACCAGCTACCTGATCCACTACCGCGAGTCGAGCGGCCTCCACCAGCAGACCTCGCCCGGGACCAGCGCCAAGCTCGACAACCCCACGGGCGGCACGGTCTGCATCACCATGCAGGCCGTCAACGACTTCGGCACCTCCCCGTCGACCGCCCAGCAGTGCGTCTAGGGGCTGCTGTGAAGATGGATCGTCTGTCAGACCTGCCTGGGATGTTCCCACCATGGAGATGACAGTGCAGTTGACGATCGACTGCTCCGATCCGCAGCGAATGGTGACGTTCTGGGCCGAGGCCCTGGGCTACGTGCCCGAGCCTCCGCCGGGCGGGCACGCCACGTGGCGTGCTTACTGGGTGGCGGTGGGGGTGCCCGAAGCGGAGCTGCCAGCCGGTGCCGGGGATGTTCCGGAGTCGATCATCGATCCGGCGGGACGTGGACCGAGGGTGTGGTTCCAACAGGTTCCGGAGCCGAAGACCGCCAAGAACCGGTGGCACCTCGACCTGAAGGTCGGTGGGGGTCGTGACGTCCCACTGGACGTCCGCACACAGCGGGTCAAGGCTACGGTGGAGAGGCTGGTCGAAGCCGGTGCGACCCTGCTGCGGCTCAAGGATGAGCCGGACCTGGGGTTCTATGGCGCCGCCATGCAGGACCCCGAGGGCAACGAATTCGACGTCATCTGAGGGTGGTTGCAACGCTGCGGGTCACAGCCATTCGTCGATGGCAGCGACCAGCACGGTCGCGTGGTAGCGGACAGCAAGTTTGACGCCCCTGTGGATGTCAGTCGGCTGACGCTGGTGCAGGAGCGGGCTTCCTGGCCACGGGGATGAGTTGGTAGGCCTCGCGGGCGACGTAGCGCTTGAGGCACCGGATGGCCTCGCGGCGGGTCTTGCCATCGGACACCCGCTCGGTCTGCGCGGCGACCTCCGCGTAGCCGCTGCTCGGCCCGCTCAGGTCGCCGCCGGCCGACCAGCGGCCGACCGAGCCGTTCAGCTCCTCGGTCGCGGCCCGCATCGGCTCGGAGGGCCCGACCTGTTCGCCGAGCAACGGATCGTGACATGACGACGAGCAGGTGAGGCGGGCGCATCACGAACGGCTTCTCTTCCTCCCCGCCCGGACCGCGGCGGCTCTGCCCCCAGGCTCCCCCGAGGCTCCCCGCGGCACGGCAGGGCCGTTCGTCCCGGGCCGACGGGCTGATCGGCCGCCCCGGGACCGGGCGGCGTCACCACCCGCCCCGCCCATACGGGTGTTTGACACCCTGCCGTACCATCGACGCAGCCTCGATCGCCGGCGCTCGGTCGCAGGGGCGGTCGCGCAGACGCGGGGCGGGGGACGGCGGTTCTGGGAGGGGACACGGTGAAATCACGTCACGGCCTCGATTGTCCGGAGCGGTGTTGGCCGGCGGAGCCGTGGAGCGAGATCGTGCCTGGGCTGTGGATCGGCGGCCACCTGTGGGCCGACGCCACGGGCACGGTCCGTCCGGCGGTGGCGGAGAGCGAGTTCGACCTGGTGGTGAGCCTCTACGACCGGGCGGGGCACGGGCCGGCGCCGGGCGTCGAGCACCTGGTGCAGGAGATTCCGAACGGTCCGCTGACGGCCTCCGAGCTGGGCGCGGTACAGGAGTTGGCTTCGGCGACGGCGCAGGCCGTGCGCTCCGGCCGGAGCGTGCTGGTGCGCTGCCGCTACGGCTACAACCGATCCGGCCTGGTGGTCGCCCAGGCGCTGGCCGAGTTGGGCACGCCGGTGGCGGAGGCCATCTCGCTGATCCGCGACCGCCGTTCGCACGCGGCGCTGCACAACGACGTCTTCGTGCAGTACCTCACCACGGGCCTGGACATCGCCCGGGTACTCAGTTCACTCGACATCCTGGCCTGAGGCCTGGCCCGGATCACCACCCGGTCAGGTCGAGCAGTGCCTTGCCGAGCACCGCTCCGCTGCCCAGGTCCTCGATGGCGCGCGGGAGTTCGTCGGGTCGGTAGAGCGCGGTCACGTCGATCCGGGCCCGCCCTGCCGCCACCTCGGCGAGCGCGGCCCGGGCGGTGGCGGCCAGCGCCTCCGGGCGGGTGCCGTACAGCAGGTTGCTGCTGTAGCCGAGCACGGACTGGCCGGCCATCAGCAGGGCGGTGGTGTCGGCGGTGACCGGTTCGCCGGCGCCGTCGATCACGCCGTAGAGCGCGAGGCGGCCGTGCGGGGCGAGCAGGGCGAGGCTCTGCCGCCGGGTGCGGCCGCCGACCGGGTCGAGCACGGCGTCGAACCGCCGCTCGCCCAGTGCGGCCGGGAAGTCGGCCCGCAGCAGCACCTCGTCGTACCCGAACTGCTCGGCATAGCGGGCCCGTTCGGGCGTCGAGGCGATGCCGGTGAGCTGCCCGGCGCCGGCCTGCCGGGCGAACTGCGCGGCCATGGTGCCGACTCCGCCGGCGGCGCCGTGGATCAGCACCCGGTCGCCCGGTCGCACTCGGGCCACCTCGGTCACCAGGTCGTAGGCGGTCGGCGTGGACCAGCCGGCGCCGGCGCCGGCGGTGAGCGCCAACTCGCCGGCCGGCACAGCGAAGAGCGCGGGCACCACGACGGTCTGCGCGAAGGCGCCGCCGGTGGCGAGCACGGCGACGGGCTCGCCGAGCCGCGCGGCGGGCACGCCCTCGCCGACCGCGCTGATCCGCCCGGCGGCCTCGAAGCCGGGCACGAACGGGCGCGGCACCGGGAAGGCGCCCTCCCGCAGCATCACGTCACCCCACTGCAGCCCGGCGTAGGCGACCCGGACGGCCACCTCGCCGGGGCCGGGGGCGGGTTCGTCCAGCTCGGCCTGGCGGAAGGCGGAGTCCTGATCGAAGACGATGGCACGCATGAGATACAGCCCCCTGTGCTGACTCAGTATCCTGTGACTGCTGGCGTCCACGACGCTATGGAGTAACAGGTACCTGTGTCAATGCAGGTACCTGCCTGCCTACCTGCCCGCCTACCGGCCCAGGAGAGATGACCGACCGATGACCGACATCCCTGCCGAGGAGTACCTGTGCAGCCGGATCCGGCGCACCGAGCAGGCCCTGATGGCCCATCACGAGGCCGCCCTGCGCCGCTACGGGCTGACCATGACCCAGTACGCCGTGCTGCTCGCGCTCTCCCGCGAGGACGGCCTGTCGGCCGCCCAGCTGGCCCGCTCCGGCGGCGTCAGCCAGCAGAGCATGGCGGGCGTGCTCGGCACCCTGGAGGGCAAGGAGCTGATCCGCCGCTCCCCCTCCCCCGTGCACGCCAAGGTCCAGCTCACCACCCTCACCGGCACCGGCCGCGAACTGCTGGCCCGCGCCTACCAGGAGGTCATCGCCCTGGAACGCGCCCTGCTGGCCGCCTTCACCGCCCCCGAGTACGCGGCCTTCTCCGAGCTGCTGGAGCGGGCCACCCAGGTCCTGGTCGAGCAGACCCCGGCCCGCCAGCCGAAATAGCCTGCGGCCGGGGGCCGTTGCACCGTAGGCTGCTGACCTTGATGACCAACGCACCGGACACCTGGGACTCCATCGCCGACTGGTACGCCGAACTGCTGCGCACCGGCTCCCCGTTGAACGAGTTCGCCCGCGACCAGCTGTTGGCCCTGCTGCCCGCCCGCCTCACCGGCCTGCGCATCCTCGACCTCGGCTGCGGCGAGGGCCTGGTCACCCGGGCTCTCGCGGAGCGCGGCGCGGACGTCGACGGGATCGACCTCTCGGCCCGCCTCATCGAGCACGCCCAGGCCGCCGAACGCTCCCAACCGCTGGGCGCCGCCTACGCGGTGGACGACGGCCAGACCCTGCGCACGGTCCCCGACGCCTCCCGGCACTGGGTGGTCGCCTGCCTCTCCCTCAACAACCTCCCGGACCTGCCCGCCGCCCTCACCGCCGTCAGCCGCGTGCTCCGCCCCGGCGGCCACCTCGCCTTCGCCGTCCCCCACCCCTGCTTCGAGGCCCCGCACTCCGCCTGGACCGGCCCGCCGGCCCGCCGCCTGGTCGGCGACTACGCCACCGAGGGCTTCTGGCGCGCCGCCGACCCGCACGGCGTGCGCCGGGCCGGCAACCACCACCGCACCCTGAGCAGCTACTTCACCGCGCTGCTCACCCACGGCTTCACCCCGGAGGCGGTCTGCGAACCCCTCCCCGGCCCCGCGGTGCTGGCCCGCCAGCCACAACGGGCCGGCCTCCCCCCGTTCCTCCTCGTCACCTCGTCCCTCGCCAGGGAAGCCTGACCGGGCCGCCACTCCACGGTTTCCTCCCGCCGCTGCTGGAATCCGGGCAGTTCGCGGTCGACACCGACGGCGCCGCCACCGTCCTGCTGGCCCCGGGCGACCTGGCTCTGGTCCCCCGCCACCATGCGGAAGACTGGGTGCGTGACGCCTCCTCCTCCGCTCGCTGCTGCTGAAGAGATCCACGACCACCTCGTTGACCAGCTCAACCTCACCCTTCGCCGACCCGGGATGTCCGGCGGTGAGGTGGCTCTTCGTGTCCTTACCCCACCGAGGATCCGCAACAGCCGATGGTGGTTATCCACTTGTGGAACGGCCGCGAACCCGGCGACGGATCGTGGCCGCCCGAGCACGAGCAACCGCTGCTCCTCGCCGTGCGATTCGGCGGCGGCTCGTTCCGCGAATCGCTGACTTTCACCCGGAGGGCGAGCGGCGAAGGGCGATGAACGACCCTTGTGCGGTGCAGTAGCCGATCCCTCCCCGCGACACCGGGTCACCCATCCGCAGGCCTTCGCAGCAGACCTGAAATCCCGCGCACGAGACTGCGCGTGCCCTCGCCCTGATCGGCCTGGCGATCTCGCAGTACGGCCGCTGGGAGAACGACGAGGTGGTCGTGGAACTCGATCTCGCCTCCGCCGACGTCGCCGTGCCGGCATCGCAGTAACCGCACGGCTGCGGCGAACCCCTCCGGTCTGCGCCGCCACCTCGCGCAGCGCCTTCTCGAGGCTGTCCTCCCGCTCGGTCCTCGCCTGGACGCATCCCGCAGCAGCGCCCCCAGCGCCAGATGCCCGGCCGTCAGCGCTTCGCGTAGTCGGCGAAGCCCTGCCAGTCGATCACGACGCACGGCTCGTCGCCGACGATCCAGGCGTCGTGTCCGGGCGGGCAGACCATGAAGTCGCCCGGACCGAACTCGTCCTCCTGGCCGTCGTCCATGACGATCTTCATCCGGCCGGAGACCACGTAGCCCAGGTGGGCGGCCTGGCAGCTGTCGGTGCCGGCGATGGGCTTGACGTGCTTGGACCACTGCCAGCCGGGCTGGAAGACCGCGCGGCCCACGGGGCCGGCGTCGAGGTTGACCAGGGCGAGTTCGCCCATGCCGTCCTCGAACGGGCGGACTTCTTCGGGGGTGTCCAGGCTTCTGCGGATGAGACCGGCCATGACGACGCACACTCCAGGATCGTTCTGCCGCTTACCACCATCCTCGGCCGGTTGCCACCGGACCGCATCCGCACGGGTGCCCGGGACGACGCTCCCCCGGGGCCACGCCGCCGCCCTACTCCATCGCCGCGACCCGCGCGAACAGCTCCGGGTCGCGCAGGCCCACGCAGTCGTGCGCCCAGAACGGCTCGGCGTAGACGTACGTCCCGGTCATCCACGGCCGGTACGCCGGCAGCCTCGCGACCTGGAACGCCGGGTCCGGGATGCGCAGTGACGGTGGGCGGAAGCCGCAGTGGGCGGCCCGTTCGAAGCCGCGGGAGCGGTAGTAGGCCGGCGAACCCTCCAGGAAGACCAGGGGCGCGCCCAGGTCCTCCGCCGCCCGCAGGGCCGCCGCCAGCAGTCGGGTGCCGATGCCGCGCCGCTGGTGCTCCGGGTGGACGCCGAGCGGGGAGAGGCTGAGCACGTCCACCACCTGCTCCGGCGCGTCGAGCCGGCCGGCGCTGAGCATGACGTGGCCCACCACCTCCCCCTCGCCGGTGGCGACCAGCGAGACCGGTCCGAGGGCGGCGGGCGCGGACCGCAGCGCGTCGACCAGCCCGGGTACCCGCTCCGGGTCGCCGAAGGCGAGGGCGTGGAGGCGCCGCACGGCGGGGTGGTCCCGGGACTCTTCGGGCCGGATCACGTAGGAGAGGCTCATGGCGGGCAGGGTAGGCACCCGCCCACCGGGCAGGCGACCGCTTTTGCGCGCTCACCTACCCGAGCCCCGGCCGCAGGAGGCGGAGGACGGCTCCGAACGCCGGTCGGTGTGCCCGCCCACGAGGGCGGCGCCCGCGAACTGCGCGGCGGCAGCGGGCGGGAGTGCGGAAATCCGGCGGACCATCAGGGTCAGATCGGTGCAGCGGTCCGGGCGCGCGCGGCATGGCACACCGCTGCCTCCGCGGCCCGGACCCGGGCAGCCGGCCCGGCGCCGCCCCCCGGTTCCCGCCGTTGTGACCTTCCGTCAGAATGGCGGGCAGTACGTACGGAGACCCGGGAGGTAGCGCAGCCATGACCCGTTACTGTGTCGACGCCGATCGGCACGAGCTGATCGCCACCTGGGGCACCGGGGCGGGCTCGCTGGCGTCGCGGATCGCGGGGCTGCCGGCGGCCGCCGACCCCGCGCTGTTGCTGCGGCTGGCCCGGGCGCTGAGCCACCTGTCGACGGCCGCCTGGACCACCTACACCCACCCCGCCTCCTCCGCCGAGTCCTTGGAGGCCGAGGGCGAGGGCTGGCGGCGCGAGCAGGAGCGGCGGGCGTTCGGCGATGTGCGGCAGGCGCTGGTGCGGCCGCACCTGCCGCAGGACGGGTCGCTGACCGTCTCCTACAGTCCGCTGATCGAGGCCGCCCACCGGGCCGGCCGCGCGCTGCGCGCCCTGGACAGCGCGGAGTTGACGGCGGAGGTGCTGGCCGAGGTGGCCGCCGAGCTGGCGGCGGTGGAGAGCGCGGAGCTGGGCGACCTGACCGGGCGGTCGCAGCAGGCGGTGGTGCTGAGCCGGGAGGGCGCCTCGCCGGCCCAGGTGGCGGCGGCGGACCGGCTGTTGGAGAAGGACCCGTTCGGGCCGGCCTCGATCTACTCGGAGATCGATCCGACGGCGGCCGCCGTCGCCGCCGCGCACTGGCTGGGCGCGGCGGCCGAGGTGGCGGCCGAGGTGTCCGGGGAGCCGCCGGCGGAGGTGGTGCTGGAGGCCGACGGCATCGAGGAGTTGCCGCACGAGACGCCGACCCTGGTGCTGGAGCTGCTGGCGGCGGGCGTCTCGCCGTACGACACGGTGACGGGGCTGGTCCGGCACGCGATGCTGGTGGCCGACGGCACGCTGCCCGATCCCTCCGCGCTGCGCGAGCAGTTGGAGGCGCTGGCGGAGGATCTGGCGGAGCTCCCGGAGGAGGACGCCGCCGAGGCGCTGGGTGCGGGCCTGCGGCTGACCCCGCTGGATCCGCGCCGCCCGGCCCGCGACCTGCTGGAGGACCTGCTGGCGGGCATCCACGGCTGCTGGGTGCTCTACGACGAGTACGCTGACCAGCCGAGCGACCCCGCCTCCGACGGCGACGGACGGGCCGGGCAGCTGCGCAGTCGCGCCCGCTTCGCCCGCCTGGTCCGCGAGCGCGCGGGCGCCGACCGTGACCGCCTGATCTGAGAGAGCACCGCACCGCATGGAGATCCGCACCGCCACGGCCGAGGACTGGCCGAGCATCTACCCCTTCTACGCCGCCACCATGGCCGAGGGCCGCACCTACGCGTTCCCGCCCGGCCAGAGCCTGGCGGAGGCCCGGCCCTGGTGGATGGAGCAGCCGCCGGGCCGCACCGTGGTGGCGGTGCTGGACGGCGAGGTGGTGGGCTCCGCGAAGATGGGCCCGAACCGGCCGGGACCCGGCTCGCACATCGGCACCGCCTCCTTCCTGGTCGACCCCGCCCACCGCGGCCGCGGCATCGGCCGCGCCCTCGGCGTGCACGTGATCGACTGGCACCGCGAACAGGGCTTCCACGGCATCCAGTTCAACGCGGTGGTGGAGGTCAACGAACCCGCCGTGCACCTCTGGCGCTCGCTCGGCTTCGAAGTCCTGGGCACCGTCCCGGAGGCCTTCGCCCACCCGGACCACGGCCTGGTGGGCCTGCACCTGATGTACCAGCGGCTATAGCTGCTACCGCTCCTCCGGGGGCGTCAACAGGTCGGCGGTGAGCGCCGGTTCACCCGGGGGCACCAGGTGGCTGTACCGCTCGGTGCGGCGGCTCCACTCCAGGTAGCCGCGCATGGCGCAGGCCAGCGCCTCGGTGTGGCGGGCGAGCAGGGCGGGGCTCGCGCCGGCGGGCGGCCGGCGGCGCAGGGTGTCGGCGAGGACGGTGAACTCCGCGGTCCAGGCGGCGACCAGGCGCTGGACCTCGGCGAGGGCGGCGGCGCGGTCCAGGCCGCGTTCGCCTTCGATCACCAGCACCAGGTTGTGCGGGTCGCCGCGGGACTCCTCCTTCTCCAGCGAGTGCACGTCGTTGACGGTGTCGACCACGTCCGAGGTGATCTCCAGCATCCGGGCCGGCACCGGGTGTTCGGCGAGGGCGGCGGGCAGTTCGTAGCCGTGGGCGCGCTGGCTGAGGTCGATCATGGCGGGGACGAAGCCGGAGCGGCGGCGCAGCTCCATGAACTCCTCGAAGCCGAGCCGGCGCCGCCGGGCCCGGTTGCCGGCCTCCTCGGCGTAGGCGTCGAAGCACCACTGCCAGTGCCGGGCCGTCAGCCGCAGCCAGTCCGGGTCGGCGCCCTCGGCGAGCCGGCGCCAGACGTCGGCGAAGGCGGCGACCAGCGGACCGGTCCGGTCGGGCACCGTGCCGTCGCCGCTCCCGTGCAGCACCCGGTTGAAGCCGGCGCAGAGCTCCCGCACCCGGTCGGGCCGGTCGGCGAGCGGGCCGTCGATCTGGTCGTCCAGCATGGTGGCGACCAGCACCGCCTCGCTGGCCAGGTCGAGGGCGGCGCCCTCGGCGAGCGGGCACCACCGGGCCATCAGGCCCGGGATGTCCCAGCGGGCGGCGCGCAGTTCGTCCACCGCTCCGGTCAGCAGCCCGCGCCGTCTGCACCAGGCCAGCGACCGGGCGCGGGTACCGGCCGCGTCGGGGCTGGTGCGGTACGGGAACGGAACGTCGAACGGCAGGTCCTGCGGCATCGGTCGGCACCCTCTCCGGGCCTCGGTCAACTGGTGCGGCAGGACCGGGTGGTGCGGCTGCTGATGGCCCGTCAGGCTGCCATCCGGTACTGCCGGCGGTAGCTCCCCGGGGCCAGACCGTACTCCCGTTTGAAGGCCTTGCCCAGGGCGTACTCGGAGCCGTAACCGGTCTGCCCGGCCACCGTGCTGAGCGGGGTGTCACCCTCGCGCAGCAGGCGGGCGGCGGTGGTCATCCGCCAGCGGGTCAGGTAGGAGAGCGGGGGCTCGCCGACCAGCTCGTTGAACCGGCGGGCGAAGCCGGCCCGGGAGAGGCCGGCCTCGGCCGCGAGCGCGGCCACGGTCCAGGGCGCCGCGGGTTCGGCGTGGATCGCGTTGAGCGCGGCGGCGGTGGCGGGGTCGCGCAGGGCGGCCGCCCAGCCGCGGGCCGTGCCTGCGGGCTGCTCGTCCAGCCAGGCGCGCAGGATGTAGATCAGCAGCGAGTCGATCAGCAGCGGCACGATGCCCGTCGAGCCGGCCCGCGGGTTCTCCAGTTCTCCGCCCAACAGCTGGATGGTGGAGGTGAGTTCGGGGTGCGCGCCGGGGCGGGCGGGCAGGTGGATCAGCTCCGGCAGCTGTCCGAGCAGCGGGTGCGGGCGGCGGCCGGGGTCGAGCAGGTAGGTGCCGCAGAGCAGGCTGGTGCCGGGCCCCTCCCCGCCCAGGGTGAGGGTGCGGATCGGCCCGGCGGGGCCGGAGCCGCACTCGCCGATACCGACCTGCGGGGAGTCCGGGTGGTCGGTGAGCACGTGGTCCCGGCCGTCCCGCAGGAAGATCACGTCCCCGGGGCCGAGCGCCGTGTCGTGCCCGGCGCCGGTGCAGTCCAGCAGCCAGCAGGTGCCGTGCAGCACCACGTGGAAGCTGGCCCCGGGGACCGGGCCGAGGCGCAGCCCCCACGGTGCACGGCCCTCGGTGCGCGCCGAGGCGGGCATGCCGGTGCGCATGGAGGCCAGCGCCTCGGTCAGGATGTCCATCGGGTCCCCTCCCCGGGGTCGGTCGCGTGTCGGTCGCGTGGGTCGGTCGCGTGGGTCGAGCCTGTCACACCGTCAGCACGATCTTGCCCTGGGTGCGGCCGGACTCGATCAGCTCGTGCGCCTTGGCCGCCTCGGCGAGCGGCAGCACCTCCGAGACGTACGGCCGGATCCGGCCCTCGTCGACCAGGGCGGCGATCGCCTCCAGCGAGGCGTAGTCGGGCTCCACCGAGACCCCGGCGAACCTGCGGCCCGAGGCCTCCACCTTGGCGATCAGCTCCCGGTCGCCGTGCTGCAGGATGCTGACCAGGGTGCCGCCCTCGCGCAGCACGGAGAGCGAGCGCTCGCCCTCGGCGTTGGAGTCGAAGACCACGTCGACGCCGCTGAGCACCGAGGTGAAGTCCACGGCCCGGGAGTCGATCACCTCGTCGGCGCCGAGCCCCCGCACGAACTCCTCCCGGGCCGCGCTCGCCAGCGCGGTCACGTGCGCGCCGCGCGCCTTGGCGATCTGCACGGCCAGGTGGCCGACCCCGCCGGCGGCGCGGTGCACCACCACCCGGTCGCCCTCGCCGATGCCCGCCAGGTCCACCAGGCCCTGCCAGGCGGTCAGCGCGGCCAGCGGCAGGGCGGCGGCGTGCACGTGGTCCAGGTTGGCGGGCTTGCGGGCGAACTGCCGGGACGGCGCTGCCACGTACTCGGCGTAGCCGCCGGCCTGCCGGGGGAAGAACGGCATCCCGTAGACCTCCTCGCCCACCCGGTAGCGGGCGCCCGGGCCGGCCTCCTCGACCACCCCGGAGACGTCCCAGCCGAGCACGAACGGCGGCTGTCCGATCAGCGGGAAGGCGCCGGAGCGGACCGCCGCGTCCACCGGGTTGATCGCGCTGGCGTGCACCCGCACCAGCACCTCGCCGGAGCGCGGCACGGGCCGCTCGGCCTCGACGAGCTCCAGCACCGAGGGGCCGCCGAACGACTTCTGCGAGACAGCGCGCATGGTGTCCACTTCCTTTACCTGTTCGATCACTTGGGGTGTCTGGCTGACGTGATCAACGGTAGGCCTGGGATGTTGGACGGAAAATGGCCGCAGCTCCAGCTTTCATGTCCCAGCGTCCACCTGGAGCGCGCTCTCGGCCATCCCGGCCTGCAGGCGGCGGCCTGCGGGCGGCGGGCGGCGGGCGGCATCCCGGGGCGGATGTCGGAGAGTGGATGGCTCGTCATGGAGCCGCGCACCCATTCCCCCGGACCCGCCGGGTGCGCGCAGCTACGCGGCCGGCCCCTCGCTCTCCGAGGCGGTCCGCCGGTCCGGCCCGCGGGTGATCGACCTCGGCATCGTCCGGGCCGTCGAGGGTCAGGCGACCGGCTCGATCTCCCCCGCGAAGACGATGATCTGGTCGATGAGGCTCCGCCGCAGATGGACGACGTCCGTTCCGGCCAGCCGTGGGCCTCCGCCAGGCGTGGTGAAGACCCACTGGTACCGGGCCCATTCGCCGGGCATGTCCACCGCCGAGCAGCGCACCATCGTGCCGGCCCCCGCCGGGTGGCGCCGGAGGTCGAGCACGAACCGCTCGACCGCCTCGATTCCTTCGCTGCGGCCCAACGGCCCCCAGAAGACCACGTCCGAGGTCAGGGCCTGCGGGAGCAGGGCGGTCACATAGCTGTCGTCCGAGGCGTTGAACGCGGAGATGAACGTGTCGATCGCGGAGCGTGCGGTCTCTTCCTGCATACCCCAGTAATACCAGCCGTTCCGCCTGTGCTCGTCCCGCTACCACTCCCCCGCGTGCACCCGCACCACCGGGCCCTGCCGGCTCACCGCCTCCCGCTCGAACGGCAGCCCGATCCGCTCGGCCACCCGCTGCGAGGGCAGGTTCGCCGGCCGGATCAGAGCGACCAGCCGCCGCACCCCCAGCACCTCGCGGGCGTGGTCGCGGCAGGCCGCCGCGGCCTCGGTCGCGTAACCGCGGCCCTGCAGCGCCGGCTTCACGTGGTAGCCGACCTCGATCTCGGTGACGCCCTCGATCAACTGCGGCGTCAGGCCGCAGTCGCCCACGAACTCGCCGCTCTCCCGCAGCGCCACCACCCAGAGGCCGAACCCGTGCTCGGCGTAGAGGCGCTGGTTCCAGTCGATCCAGTCCTGCGCCTCCTGCCGGGTCTTCGGGCGGGGGTAGTGCCGCATCACCTCCGGGTCGCCGAGCAGCGCCGCCATCTCGTCCAGGTCGTCGCGGGTCATCCGGCGGAACGCCAAGCGGGCGGTGGGAGCGGGTAGTTCGGGCATCAGCATGGTTCGTCAGCCTACGGTCTCCGCCGGTACCCGGTCCAGCACCCGGGCCGGCCGGGAAAGCGATTGGACGCTGGGCGGCCGTTGCCGACATGATCCGGGCGTGCGTATACCGATATCCCTTCGCGCCGCCGCGCTCGCCGCCGCCGCGACCGGTCTGCTGGTCGCCTGCGGCGCGCCGCCAGAGACGCTGACGGCGCCGCGCCACCTGGCCGCTCCGACACCGGTGCCGACCGCCATGCCGTCCGCGCCGAGGTCCACCGCGCCGACCCCGACCGACGCCCCGCTGCCGGCCGACTCGGACTCGCCCACGGCCGCGCCCTCGCTCTCGCCCGCCGCGGCGCAGGCGGGCGCGCAGCTGATGGCGAGCGTCCTGCCGGTGCCGGCCGGCGGCCACGGCTGGCCCGACGAGACCGGGCTGCTGGACCAGGCCGGCTTCGTCAAGGAGGTGTTCGCGCCCGACGCCCAGCAGACCGAGAACACCGAGCTGACCAAGCGCAAGTTCACCGTGGCGGCGCAGCGCGGCTGGCGGGACAAGGACGACAACCAGGCGCACGTGCTGCTGGTCAAGTTCGCCACCGCCTCCGGCGCCAAGGGCCTGTACGACGGCATCACGGCGAACTGGCAGGACCAGCAGGGCCAGGCCGACAAGGGCACGGTCTTCCAGGACCAGGCGGACCAGGCGACCGGGCACGTGATCACCAAGCTGGACAGCCTCGGCAACGCCTATGTGACGATGATCGCCACCCAGGGCGACACCGTGGTCTACCTGCGCTACTTCACCGCGGCCCACCCGGACCAGACGGGCACCCAGGCGATGCTGCACCGCCAGCTCGCCCTGCTGAACAACCCGGCGGCGCCTCCCGGGATCTGATGACCCGTCAGTCGGGGACCCCGCCACCGGCCGGTCGGCGGCGGGTCCCGCTCGGTCCGGCCGGACCGGGCCACCGGCCGTTCGCCCGCTGTCCGCTGTCCGCTGTCCGCAGCGCGGGACGGATCACCTGCTCAGCGGCTTCTACCCGGACTTCCCCGGGGCCCGCGGCTGACCCGCCGGGCGGGTTCCGCTTGTGCCCGCGGCGACCGGGTGGTGATGGTTCGGTGGTGATGATCGCCCGGATTCCATGGTCGGCTGACCGGCCGCCCGCCCGGCGCTAATCTCTACGGGTGCTCGAACGGAGTCCGGCTTCCCGACCAGGATCGCTCGCGGGGTGCCGGACCCGCCCGCCCCGACCGGCCGGGCGCGGGTCATACTGTCGGCTGTGCCCGCCGGTGTACGGCCGGTCTCGGCGGGCGAACGGGAAGAAGGCGGGGAGATGGCGGAGCGGCAGCGCCCGAGCGGGCGCCGGGCGGCCGGGGAGCTGGAGGGCAGCGTCCTGGCAGTGCTCTGGTCCGCCCCGGGGCCGCTGACGGCCGCTCAGGTCAACGAGCGCCTGCCCGGGCGGCTCGCCCACACCACCGTCGTCACCATCATGTCCCGGCTGCACGAGAAGGGCATGCTGCGCCGCGAGCGGATCGGCCGCTCCTACGCGTACGCCCCGGTGCGGGACGAGGCCGAGCACACGGCACGCCAGATGCACTCGCTGCTGGGCCGGGGCTCGGACCGCGAGGCGGTGCTGGCCCGGTTCGTCTCGGACCTGACCGACGAGGACGAGGAACTGGTGCAGCGCCTGCTGGCCGGCCACCCCGCGCCGACACCTCCCGAGCGAGAGGGCCGCTGACTCCGTGGGCCCTAGCTTCCTGGCACCCCTGGTGGTGAGCGGCGCGCTGGCGCTGGCCGCGCCGCGGACGGCCCGGTCGATGCCGCCGGCCGCGGCCGCCCGGCTGCTGGCTGCGAGCGCCCTGGTGGCGGCCACCTCCTGGCTGGGCGGGCTCTGTCTGCTCGCCTTCACCGGCCTCGGGCAGCTGCGCGCGGTGGCGAAGGCCGGGCCGTGGTCGGTCTGGTACCTGCACTCCCAGGAGCCGTTCGGCCTGCTGCTCTCGGCGCTCTGCGGGCTGGCGCTGGCCGGCGGGCTGGGGCCGGCGGTGCTGCTCGGCTGGCGGCGCGGCCGGGTGCTGCTGCGGGCCTGGCGCCGCTGCCGGGCGCTGCCGCGCTCCGGCGGGGACCTGACGGTGGTGGCGGACCGGGTGCCGGAGGCGTTCGCGCTGCCGGGACTGCCCGGGACGCCGGGGCGGGTGGTGGTCTCCACCGGGATGCTGCGGACCGTCTCCGGCACCGAGCTGGCCGCGCTGCTCGCCCACGAGCGCGCCCACCTGCGCCACCGGCACCACCTCTACCTGCTGCTGATGCAGTTCTCGGCCGCCGTCTGCCCGTTGCTGCGCCCGCTCGCCCACGAGGGCGGGTACGCGGTGGAGCGGTGGGCGGACGAGGAGGGCGCGCGCGAGGTCGGGGACCGGACCGCGATGGCCCGGGCGCTCGGCCGGGCCGCGCTGGCCCGCAAGGCCGCCGGGCCGGGAGCCGAGCCGCCGGCCGCCGGGCCGCCGCGCGGGCGCCCGCAGCCGCTGCTGCCGGCCACCGGGGGGCCGGTGCCGCGCCGGATCCGGGCGCTGCTCGGTCCGGCGCCGGCCGTCCGGCGGGCGCCGCTGGCCGCCGTCCTGCTGCTGGCGGCGGCCTGCTGGGCGAGCCTCGGCATCGCGGCCGGCTCCACCCACGACCTGTTCCACACCGCGGGCCAGGTCTACGTCCAGCGCCACCCCACCGCCCGGCACGGCTGACCGGACCGGGGCACCGCCGCTCCCCACCGACCCGGGGCCGAACTTCTACACGCTGTAGATTGTTCCTCTGCTCCGGCCAGCGCACCATGCGATCCCGCCACCGACCGCCCGACCCCAGGACCTGCCCATGACGCTGACACCCACCCAACGACCAGCCGCCGGCGCGGCCGACCAGGCCGGCCGGTCCGGCCGGCGCGGGCTGATCCCGGCGGCCTGGCAGCGGGTCGGCCGGCCCGCCTGGTGGGCCGAGCTGCTGCTGATCGGCGCGGGCTGGATGCTCTACAACGCGACCCGCAACGCGGTGCCGACCCACCGGGACGCAGCGCTGCGCCGGGCCGCCGACGTGCTGCGCCTGGAGCGGGAGCTGCACCTGAGCTTCGAGCTGACGGCCAATCACGCGGTCAACAAGATCACCTGGCTGATCGTCGGGATGAACTACTACTACGCCACGCTCTACATGGTCGGGCTGGTCGGCGTACTGCTCTGGCTCTACGTGCGCCGCCCGGAGGAGTACCGGGCCGCCCGCACCGCGCTCTGCGTGGCCTCGGCCTCGGCGCTGGTCGGCTTCTACTGCTTCGCGCTGGCGCCGCCGCGCTTCCTCGCCTCCGAGGGCTTCATCGACACCGTGGTGCAGCACCACACCTGGGGCTCCTGGGCGTCCAGCTCGGTCTCCAGCGTCTCCAACCAGTACGCCGCGATGCCCTCGATCCACATCGCCTGGTCCACCTGGTGCGGCGTGGTGATGTTCCGGCTGGCCAAGAGCCGGATCATGCGCGCGCTCGGGGTGCTCTTCCCGTTCGCCACCTTCACGGTGATCATCTGCACCGGGAACCACTACGAGGCCGACGCGGTGGCCGGCGCGCTGATCGTCTGCGTCGGCTTCCTGACCCAGCGCCTGCTCACCGGCCGTCCCGCCTTCCCGCCGCGCGACCGGCTCTGAGCGGTCCCGCGACCGGCTCCGAGCGGCCTTCACCGGCCCGGACGACACGGCCCACCCGCCCCGGCGGGTGGGCCGTCCGCGTCTCCCGATCCGTGGCAAGCTGGGCCTGTTCCATCGACCCACCAAGGAGCACCAGTGACCTCGGTCCTGCTGAACACCAACTTCGGCGACATCACCCTCGACCTGGACGACCTGAAGGCGCCGCAGACCGTCGAGAACTTCCTGGCCTACGTGCGCGACGGCCACTACGACGGCACGGTCTTCCACCGGGTGATCAACGGCTTCATGATCCAGGGCGGCGGCTTCACCCCCGAGATGCGGCAGAAGCCCACCGGAGCCCCGGTGCAGAACGAGGCGAACAACGGCCTGCGCAACACCGCCTACACGGTGGCGATGGCCCGCACCAGCGACCCGCACTCGGCCACCGCCCAGTTCTTCATCAACGTCGCGGACAACGGGTTCCTGGACCACACCGCCCCCAACCCCTCCGGCTGGGGCTACACCGTCTTCGGCAGGGTCAGCGCCGGCCAGGAGGTGGTGGACCGGATCAAGGCCGTGCCCACCTCCTCGGCCGGCGGCCACCAGGACGTCCCGAAGGACGCGGTGGTGATCGAGAAGGCCACCGTCGTCTGACCGCGCGCCGGAGCCGGCCGCCTCGGTGAGACGGCCGGCTCCGGCGTGCCCGGTTCCGCGCGGTGCGGGTCAGACCTCCAGGTCGGCCTCGATCCGGCGCAGCTGGTGGCGGGCCATCGCCAGGTTGGCGCGGTTGCGGTCGAGGGCCAGGTAGAGGAAGAGGCCCTTGCCGCCGCGGGAGGTGAGCGGGCGGATCAGGTGGTACTGGTCGGTGAGGGTGATCAGGATGTCGTCGATCGCCGACTTGAGGTTCAGCAGCTCGATCGCGCGCACCTTGGCCCGGACCACGTCGGTGTTGGCGGCCGCCGCGACGTTGAGGTCGAGGTCGGCGCCGCCGCCGAGGGTGCCGAGCGCCATACCGCTGTTGTAGTCGACCAGGGCGACGCCGATCACCCCCTCGATGCTGCTCGTGATGTCCTTCAGCGCGAGTTCGGTGGAGCTCATGGAACGTCCTTCCGGGTGTGGGTGATGGGGCGGGTCAGGCGCCGGCGCTGCGGCGCAGCGCGGCGTCGGTGAACTGGGCGATCCGCGGGCCGGAGCGGCGGGCCTCGAACTGCAGCAGGCCGACGTTGACCTCCGGTCCGGCGAACAGGGTGAGCACGGTGGAGGCGCCGGCCGCGTAGGTGGCGATGTAGCCGTGCTCGCCACGGGTCAGCAGCTCCAGGAAGGTGCCCTGGCCGGTGGCCTCGGCGAGCCGGGCACCGACGCCGAGGGCGGCGGCGGTGAGCGCCGCCACCCCGTCGGGTTCGACGCCGTCGGTGTCGTGCGCCACCACCAGCCCGTCCACGGTGGCCACCAGGCCGCCGGTCAACTGCGGGATTCTGGAGCGCAGTTCCATGAGCTCGCCGAGGATGTCGGGCACGGCGGCCAACTCGCTGCTGGGGGGCGGCACGGGGGGTTTCCTTCCGGAGAGTGAGCGCAGGACTCGTTTCATGACGGACCACCGCTGGGGTCGGCGGCGGGCGTGGGCCTCACAGGCGGGCCTCCAGTGCGGATCGGATCCGGAGCAGCAGGGCCACCTCCGGATCTGCCGGGTCGAGGGCACTGCGCACAGCGGCCTCCCCGGCGCCGGGCGGCAGGTGGAGCAGGCCGGCCGCTGCGAGCAGCCGGACGTCTAGCAGCACGCCGAAGGTGGAGCGGCGCAGGCGGCAAGCGAGTTGATGGGGCGTCAGGGCGCCGTCCACGGCCGCCAGCAGCTCGGCGAGGCGGCGGGCCGGGGCGGGCAGTGCGGACCCGGTCGGGGCGGTGGCCACCGCCGCGGTGTCCAGTTCGGGGTGCGGGCAGACCTGGTCGAGCAGCGCGCGGCGGCAGCGGATCGCCTGGCCGAGCCGTTCGAAGGGCAGGGCGCGCAGCCCGCCGTCCTCGGGCGGCGGTCCGGGGTGGAAGCCGAGCGAGCCGCAGTCCTGGCCGAAGGCGAAGTAGGCGGCGTCCAGCAGCATTCCGTGCCAGGCCAGTTCCCGCTCGGCGCAGGGCGGCGGGGCGTCGGCGGTGTAGGGGCTGTGGACGCCGACCACGGCGCCGTCGGCGAGCCAGGCGGTGCCGGCCGTGCCGTGCAGGGCGCCGGTGGCGCGCTGGGCGGCGAGTTCGCCGAGTGCGCTCTCGAAGGCGCTGCCGCGGCGGGATTTGGCGTGCCGGCGCGGCAGGGCTTCGGTGCGGGTGCTCATGCGGCGCCCAGCTTCCCGGTGAGCGCGGCGAGTTGGTGTCGGGCCAGGGCGAGGTTGGCGGTGCGGCGGTCGAGCCGCAGGTGGAGCAGCAGGCTGGCGTCGAGTGGGGCGGGCAGGAAGGCGATCAGGTGGTAGCAGCCGGGGGTGGTGACGATCACGTCCTGGGTGGCGGTGTCCGTGCCGACCGGATCGGTGAATGACCTTCGCAGCATCACCACCCGTGCCAGCTCGGCGACTTCGAAGGCCGCGGTGTCGTGGTCGCCGGACGGCCCGAGGCCGGCGGTGCCGACCGCGAGCCCGCTGGTCCAGTCCACCAGGGCCGCCCCCAGGGCCCCCGGAGCTGACATGACCTCGACAAGTAGGTCGTCAATGCCCGACACCGCACATCCTTCCGGTGGACGGCGCGCGACAGCGCCACGGGTCACCGCCTCGCCCGGTAACCTCTTCGAGCGGACAAGGTACCCCTCTCCCGGCCTGCCGTGGTGACGATTCGACATATTGTTCTGGCATATGCCATAACGGGTCGTCGGCAGTCCTGCACGAGTGCCGACGAGCCCGCCCCGCACGCTTGGCCAGCCGTGCGGGGCGGGTGGGCCGGGCCTCTTGACGTCACGTCAGTTCTGCCTCGGCCGTGCTCGGCGATGCTCGACCCTGCTCACCGATGCTCGGCCGTGCTCACCGATGCTCGGCCGTGCTCAGCCGTGGGAGAAGGTGATCGTCGGCAGGACCTTCCGCAGCCAGGCCGGGGTGTGCCAGGCGGCGTGCCCGGTCAGTCGCAGCATCACCGGCAGCAGCACCAGCCGGATCAGCGCGGCGTCCAGCAGCACCGCGACGCCCAGCACGATGCCCATCTCCTTGGGCGGCAGCGGGCCGGAGATCGCGAAGGTGAGGAAGACCGCCACCATCACCGCGGCCGCCGCGAAGACCACCCGGCCGGAGTTGGCCAGCGCGCCGACCATCGCCTTGCGCGGGTCGCCGGTGCGCTCGTAGTGCTCCTTGGCCGAGGCGAGCAGGAAGACGGTGTAGTCCATCGCGATCGCGAAGATCATCGCGAAGAAGAAGACCGGTGCCCAGCCGTCCAGGAAGCCCTGGGGGTGGAAGCCGAGCAGCCTGGCGCCGTGGCCGTCCTGGAAGACCAGCCGGGCGGTGCCGAAGGCGGCGCCGGTGGAGAGCAGGCTGGCGACCGTGCCGAGCGCGGAGATCAGCGGGGCCTGCAGCGCGACCAGCAGCAGGAGGAACCCGAGGGCCATCACCACGCCGATCACCAGCGGGGTCTTCTCGGTCAGCACGTGCTGCAGGTCCAGGTTCTCCACCGCGGCGCCGCCGACCAGCGAGCCGCGCGGCAGCTCCGCGCGCAGGGTGTGCACGGTGTGGCCGAGCTGCGGGTCGGAGGGGTCGACGGTCGGCACGGCCTGGATCATCGCCCAGCCGGTGCCGTCGGCGGCCGGCTGGGCGGGCAGCACACCGGCGATGCCGGGGGTGGCCGCCACCTCGGCGGCGGCCTCGGCGGCCTGCCCGGCCGGGGCGAGGATCTGCAGGGTACCGGGAGCGCCGGCGCCGAAGGACTGCTGGACGGCGGTGTAGCCGGCCCGGGCGCTGGCCTCGCCGGGCAGCACGGCGATCGAGGGCATCGCGGTGCGCAGCCCGATCACCGGCGCGGCCAGCGCGAGCAGCGCGACCAGGGCCAGCGCCCCGTACCGCACCGGCCTGCGCCAGAGCCGCTCACCCCAGGCGGCGAACCGCGGCGAGTGGTGCTCGCTCTTCTTCGCCCAGGGCAGCGAGAGCTTGTCGATCCGGCGGCCCAGCCTGCCGAGCACGGCGGGCAGCAGGGTCAGGGTGGCGCCGAGCACGAAGAGCACGGCGAGCATGATCCCGCCGGCCATGGAGCGGAAGGCGGGGGACGGCACCAGCAGCACGGCGGAGAGGCTGACCAGCACGGTCCCGCCGGAGAGCAGCACCGCCTTGCCCGCGGTGTCCATGGTCTCGGCGACGGCCTGCGCGGTCGACTTCCCGTGCCCCATCCGGGCGCTGCGGAACCTGACCACCAGGAAGAGCGCGTAGTCGATGCCGAGCGCCAGGGCGAACATCATGGCGAAGTTCATCGCCCAGACCGAGACCGGGAAGAGGTGGCTGATCAGCACCAGCGAGCCGGCCGAGGCGGCCAGCCCGGCCATGGTGAGCAGCAGCGGCAGGCCGGCGGCGACCAGCGAGCCGAAGGCCAGCACCAGGATGCCGAGGGTGACCGGCCAGGACATGAACTCGGACTTCATCATGGCGTCGTGGTTGGCGGTGTTGAAGTCGCTCCAGAGCACCGAGGCCCCCGTGGCGTGCACCTCGATGCCGTGGCCGGAGAGCGCCTGCAGCGGCCCCTTGAGGTCGTCGGCGGCGCGCACCATCTCGTCCGGGCTGGCCTTGGCTCCGGCCAGCAGCACGGCGGTGCGGCCGTCCTGGCTGATGGTGGCGCCGGGCTGCGGCGCGAGGACGCCCGAGATCCGGGAGTCGGCGGCGGCCAGCCGGCCGGCTTCGCCGATCACCTGCTGCACGGGCTGGTCGGTGATCGGCCGGTCGGCGGCGATCACGATCTGCAGCGCCGAGGAGGCGTTCCCGGCGAAGTGCTGCTCCGCGAGCTGGCGGACCTTGACCGAGTCGGAGCCGTTGGCCTGCCAGCCGGCGCCGGAGAGCGCGGTGGTGACCTCGGGCGCGAAGGCGCCGAGGCCGACCACGATCAGCAGCCAGCCGATCAGCACGGTCTTGGTGTGGTGCACGGCCCACAGGCCCAGGCGGCCGAGCGGCCCGGGGCGGGCCTGGCCCTGCGCGGACGCGGGGTGGGGGGCGAGGGTGGTCACGGTGGAACTCCTGATTCGATACCGAGGGGGGTATGTTCTCGGGCAGGCGAAAGTCCAACGCCCGGCCGCCCGGCAGGAGGAGCCGGGGCCCTCCTCCTTCAGCACCTCGCCCCGTCGGCCCGCTCGCCGCCGGTGCGCGCGTCGGGCACCAGCGGCGCGTCCGCCCGCCCGAGCAGCGAGGCGAGCGCGTCCACGGTGAACCGGGCGGGCACGGCAGAGGCAGTCCAGGTAGTACCGGGCGAGTACATGCGGTGATCTCCTGATACCGGTGGGGGTATATGCCGGATGTCACCCACGATACCCCCACCGGTATCCAAAGGCGTCATCCGCCGCCCGCGCCCGCCGCCGCGATCCTCGGCGCCGGGGACGGCAGGCGGCCGGCCGACCGGTTCGGCGGACGCACCCTGCAGCGCGTCTTCGCCGTGGCCCCGCTCACCGTCGCCGCCCTGATGGGCGTGCACGCCCTGCTCCCCTGACCCGGGCGTGGCGGACCGCCCCCAGGTGGCGGGCTTGTCGGTGACCGCATGTCACCTTTACGGTGGCTCTTGCCGTGGTGTTCGGGAAGACCGGTGCACTGTGCTCGCGCACAGGAGTCCGGAGCGGCCCTCGCCACTGTGATCGGGTAGTCCCCGCACCGTTCCCGCCGGTCCGCCGACGGGTGGTCACTGGACGCGCAGCGTCCGGGAAGGCCGGGTGCGGGAGCGTCCGCACGCCTCGAGCCGGGGCGGGCGGGCACCCCGTCAGCCAGGAGACCGGCCACGGCACCGCGAGTGAACTGTCCACGAGGTGTTGGAGAGGCTGCCTGGTATGGCCGTGCCCGAAACCGTTGTCCGCCCGTCCCCGTCCGACTCCCTGCGCTGGGAGCGCCGGGACTGGATCCGCACCGGCGGCCTGATGGCGGTGATCGCCGGAATGCACGTGGCGGCCTTCGGCATCCTGCTCGCCCTGGTCGTCCCGCACCACTACTCGGCCGGCACCCAGGTCTTCGGCCTGGGTCTGGGCATCACCGCCTACACCCTCGGCATGCGGCACGCCTTCGACGCGGACCACATCGCGGCGATCGACAACACCACCCGCAAGCTGATGGCCGACGGCAAGCGGCCGGTCTCGGTCGGCTTCTGGTTCGCGCTGGGCCACTCCAGCATCGTGGTGGTGCTGGCCACCCTGGTCGCCGCGGGCGCCAAGGTGGTCGGCACCCTGACCGACGACAACTCGGGCACCCACCGAGTGCTCGGGGTGGTCAGCACCAGCGTCTCCGGCGGCTTCCTCTACCTGATCGCCGCGCTCAACCTGGTCGCGCTGACCGGCATCTACCGGGTCTTCCGGGCGATGCGGGCCGGGCAGTTCGACGAGCACGAGCTGGAGAAGCACCTGGACGGCCGGGGCTTCATGAACCGGATCCTGGGCCGGCTGACCAAGTCGATCACCCGCCCCGGCCAGATGTACCTGGTCGGCCTGCTCTTCGGCATCGGCTTCGACACCGCCACCGAGGTCTCGCTGATGGTGATGGCCGGCTCCGGCGCGGCGGCCGGCCTGCCCTGGTACGCGATCCTCTGCCTGCCGCTGCTCTTCGCCTCCGGCATGAGCCTCTTCGACACCCTCGACGGCACCTTCATGAACTTCGCCTACCACTGGGCCTTCGCCAACCCGGTCCGCAAGGTCTACTACAACCTCACCATCACCGGGCTGTCGATAGCCGTCGCCTTCCTGATCGGCACCATCGAGCTGGTCGGGGTGCTGCACGAGCAGCTGGACCTGGCGGATCCGGTCACCGGCTGGATCTCCGGGATCGACCTGAACAACGTGGGCTTCGTGATCGTCGGCCTCTTCGTGGTGGTCTGGGCGGGCGCGCTGGCCTACTGGCGGCTCGGCAAGGTGGAGAGCCGCTGGCCGGCCAAGGGCTGACGGCCGCTCAGCCCGCGCCGAGCACGCTCGCCCGGTGCGCGGCGTCGCCCGGGCGGGCGGGGGCCTCCACGCTGGGCAGCGGACGGCCGGTCACCGCCTCGAAGGCGCCGACCAGTTCGCGCACCGGGGTACCGGTGCCGCTGCCGAGGTCGATCACCCGGTGGCCCTGCGGCCGTCGGCGAACCCGCGGCGCCCGGTGACCAGGCTGTCCAGGATGACGGGCTGGTCGCCGTGGTCGGCGAGGCGGGAAGCGACGGTGCTGCCAAACAAAAACAAACCACCCTCGCCCGGCCCCCGAAGTCCCCGCCCCTCCGCGCCCGGTGCGGCAGACTGGGCCCGTGGCAGTCCGTCCCCCCGGCTCCGCCCCGGCGCCCGCGGGCTGCTGACGCCGTGACCGAAGGGACCCCACCCGTGTCCGCCCAGCTCTCCGACGCCCTGAAGCAGCTCATCGACACCACCCCGGTCTTCGCCACCGTGGCCACCATCCAGCCCGACGGCAGCCCGCAGCTCTCCGTCGTCTGGATCACCCGGGACGGCGACGACCTGCTGATCTCCACCACCATCGGCCGCCGCAAGGAGCTCAACCTGCGCCGCGACCCGCGGATCACCGTGATGGTCAACCCGGCCAACGCGCCGTACACCTACGCCGAGGTCCGCGGCACCGCCACCCTCACCACCGAGGGCGGCCAGGAGCTGATCGACGCGCTCTCCGTCAAGTACACCGGCAAGCACTACGCCGACTTCAACCCCGGCTCCGCCGACGACGCCCCGCGCGTGGTGGTCCGGGTGACGCCGCGCAAGGTGGTGGGGCGGATCTGACCCGGTCTCAGGCCAGGTCGGCGGCCGGGATCTCCACGTACCACTCCCGGCCGAGCAGCGCCGCGAAGACCGGGGCCGGCAGCCGGGTGAGCAGCTGGAAGAGGCCGGCCGAGCGGCCGCTGCCCGACAGCTGCGAGCGGTGCGCGGCGAGCGCCGCCTGCTTCTGGCGGGCGTAGGCGCGCACGTCGATCCGGTGGGTGATCGCGGCGCGCGGGCTGTAGGCGCGGGCAAGCTCCTCGCGGTCGTAGCGCACCGGGACCCGCAGTGCCCGGGCCGTCCGCACCAGCAGCCTGACCCGCTCCCGCGGCAGGGTCGCCTCCAGCAGCCGCACCCCCGGCACCTGGGCGGCCGCCCGCCGGGCCACCTGGTGCGCCTTGCGGTGGTCCCGGTGCCCGTAGCCGCCGTTGGCGTCGTAGCCGAGCAGCAGGTCGGCCCGCTCCTCGGTGATCAGCGCGGCCAGCCGCCCGGCCGCCTCCGCGGTGTCCGCCCGGACGAACCGGGTGGCGCCCGGCGGGTCCGGGTAGAGCTCGGCCCCGTGCCCGCTGTCCGCGTACCCCAGGTGCACCACCCGGCCGACGCCGAGCACCGCCGCGCTGGCCCGCAGTTCGGCCAGCCGGGGCGGCTCCTCGCCCTCCGCCACGGTGTCCATCCCGGCGGTGGCCACCACGATCACCACCCGGTGCCCCTCGGCGGCGGCACGGGCCAGCGTGCCGCCGGTCAGCAGCGCCTCGTCGTCGGGGTGGGCGTGGAACGCCAGCAGGGTCGCCATGCGGTCATGGTAGGCGATCGGACCGGGCGGCCGACGTCAGCTCAGGACCCGGGCGCGGCATCGCCGGACCTGCCGCCGGACGCGCCCTCAGACGTGTCGGCGGGCGGTGGCGACGAAGGCGTCGACCAGGTCCCGGGTGGCGTCCCGCCGGGCGACGATGTCCCGGCGGTCGGGGGCCCGGTCCATCTTCCCGATCACCGTGAAGGCCTCCGTCGCGGTGGTGACCAGCTCGGGCTCGCCGACCACCAGGTGGAGGCGGAAGAGCGCGTGCTGGGTGGCGGAACGCAGCTCGAAGGTGCGCCGGCGGATGGCGATCTCGTCCTCCTCGTCCTCGCCCTCGTGCAGGCAGAACCAGTGGTGCAGCATCGCCTGCCGGAACTCGACCAGCAGCCCGGCGTACCTGCCGCAGGCGTCCAGCCGCTCCTGCCGCAGCCGCTCCTCGCGGCTGCTGCGCTCCGAGCGCTGGGCGGAGCGCTGCTGGAAGACGTGCGTCACCGTCGAGCCCAGCAGAGTGCCGAGGACCGCGATCAGGCTCGTGACTATGGCGTTCATGGCGCACCATGCAACCAGAGCGGCCTGCCGCGCCGGGAGAATTGAACACGTTCAAGAATGTGGGTTACGCTCGTCCCGCAGTTCTCGGCGATTAAGGGGGGCCTGATGAAGATCGTGATACCCGGGGGCACCGGGCAGCTCGGCGCGGTGCTGAACCGGGCGTTCAGCGCGGCGGGGCACGAGGTGGTGGTCCTCACCAGGACGCCGCGGCGGCCGGGCGAAGTCCGCTGGGACGGCGCGCGACTGGGCGCCTGGGCAGCGGAGGTCGACGGGGCCGACGTTGTCATCAACCTGGCCGGACGCAGCGTCAGCTGCCGCTACACCCCTGCCAACCTGCGCGCGATGATGGACTCCCGGGTCGACTCGGCCCGGGTGGTGGGCCGGGCGATCGCGGCCGCCGACCGGCCGCCGGCGCTCTGGCTGCAGATGAGCACCGCCACCTACTACGCCCACCGGTACGACGCCCCCAACGACGAGGCGACCGGCGAGCGCGGGGGCGGCGAGCCCGGCGTGCCCGCCTACTGGGGCTACAGCATCGCCATCGCCGAGGCCTGGGAGGCCGAGCTCGACCGGGCCGACACCCCGGCCACCCGGAAGGTGGCACTGCGAACGGCGATGGTGATGTCCCCGGACCGCCACGGCACCTTCGACGTGCTCTCCGGCCTGGCCCGCTTCGGGCTCGGCGGCCCGGTCGCGGGCGGGGCGCAGTACGTCTCCTGGATCCACGACCGGGACTTCGTCCGCGCCCTGCGGTTCCTGATCGACCGCCCGGACCTGTCGGGCCCGGTCAACCTCGCCGCGCCCGAGCCGCTGCCGCACGCCGCCTTCATGCGGCAGCTGCGCGCGGCCTGGCACGTGCCGGTCGGCCTGCCGGCCACCCGGTGGATGGCCGAGCTGGGCGCGTTCGCGCTGCGGACCGACACCGAACTGCTGCTGAAGAGCCGGCGGGTGGTCCCCGGCCGGCTCCTCGGCGCCGGGTTCTCCTTCGACTACCCGCGCTGGGCGCCGGCCGCCGCCGACCTGGCCCGGCGGGCCCGGGCCGGGCACGCCGGCCGGCTCCCCCTCACCGCCGGCCGGTGACCGGCCTCACTCCGGGCAGGTGATCAGCCGCACGGCCGGGGCCGAGACCAGCTGGGTGTGCGGCACGCCCGGGATCCGGACGTTGACGTAACCGCCCTCGATCGCGAACTCCACCTCCTCGGCCCGCTCGACCTCCTGCCCGTCGGCACCGACCAGGGCGTAGCCGGCCAGCAGCTCGACCGTGCCCTTGCGCCACTCGCGGTTCATGCGGTCACCTCCGGGAAGTCCAGCTCGGGCCGGGCCAGGTGGTTGAAGTAGTTGGAGAGGGTGTTGAGCGCGATGTGCGCGACGATCTCGGCCAGTTCGGCATCGGTCACACCGGCCGCGCGGGCCTCGGCCAGCGCCTCGTCGGAGACCCGGCCCTTGTGCCGGATGATCTCGCGGGCGATCCGCAGCACCGCGTCGGCGTGCGGGTCGGTGTCGTCGGCCGCCTCACGGGTGCGCAGCAGCTGCTCCTCCGTCAGGCCGACCTTCTGCCCGCGGAAGGTGTGGGCGCTGACGCAGTAGGTGCACTCGTTCTCCTGCGCCACCAGCAGCGCCAGCTGCTCGCGCAGCCGGACCCGCAGCACGCCGTGCGCGAGCTTGTCGTGCATGGCCAGGTAGCCGGCCAGCGCCGACGGGCCGTTGGCCATGGCCGCGTAGAGGTTGGGCACCCGGCCGAGCTGGCGCCGGGTCTGCTCGAGCAGTCCGGACGGGTCTTCGGTGAGCTGTGGCAGGCGTGACATCGTTCCCCCAGTTGGTACCGATCGGTTCCGTTTCCCGATGGGCAAGACGGTACCGATCGGTTCCATCTCCGTCAAGACCGGGCTACTGTTGCGCCCATGGCCACCAACGCACGCATCCGCCTCCTCGACGCGGCCGAGGAGCTCTTCTACGCCGAGGGCATCCGGGCCGTCGGCGTGGAGCGCATCCTCGCCGAGTCGGGCGTCGGGCGGGCCTCCTTCTACCGGCACTTCGCCACCAAGGACGACCTGGTGGTGGCGGTCCTGGAACGCCGCGACGAAGCCTGGCGCAGCTGGCTCGCGGACCGCGTCACGGCCCTGGGCGGCAAGCCGCTGGCGGTCTTCGACGCCCTGGCGGAGCGCTTCGCCCGCGCCGACTTCCGCGGCTGCGCCTTCATCAACACCATGGCGGAGACGGCCGACACGGGCAGCTCCGCCTACCGGGTCGCCGCCGCCCACAAGGAGCGCGTCACGGCGTACGTCGCCGATCTGCTCGCCGCCCACGGCCAGGACCCGGCCCTGGCCCGGCGCTTCGTCCTGCTGATGGACGGCGCCATCGTCACCGCGCTGCGCGAGCGCACCACCGCGCCGGCGGGCGAGGCGCGCGCGGTCGCGGCGGCCGTGCTGGGCGGTGGCGCAGGGGGGTGATCCGGCGCCCTCAGGCCGTTGAGGAAGAACTCATCAAGGACTTACGCGGACGGTACCGCCCGCTGCGCATCATGGAGTTGAAGGCCGCCGGAGCTGGGCGAACCCGGGTCGCGGCGGTGTGGGGTCAGCTTCTCGACACGCACCGGAAGCGGGACTGCGATGAACGCACACGAGGAACCCGGGGCACCGTTCCCGGCCGACAGGCCGACCGGCGGCGAGCCGTTCGGCGGGCAGCCCGGCGAGCGGCCCGATCCGTACGGGCCGCCGCCGTCGCCGCCCCATCCGCACCACGTCCACCAGGCATACCAGACCTACCAGCCGTACCAGGGCCCGGTGCCGCCGTACCCGGGCTACCCGCCGCACGTGGGCTTCGCACCCGCGCCACGCCGCCGCCGGGGGCGCAGCCTGCTGGTCACGGTGGCGGTCGCGGCCGTGGCCCTGGCGACGGGCATCGGCATCAGCCGGGCGTACTGGCAGCCGCAGGCCTCCCCGCTTCCGGCCGCCACCGGCTCGGGGAGCACCGGCTACTCGAACGGCTCCGGTGGTTCCGGCAGCTCCGGTAGCGGCTCCGGCGGCGTCACCGACGTCTCCAGCGCGGTCGACCCGAGCCTGGTGGTGATCAACACCGTCCTCGGCTACCAGGGCGGCCGCGCGGCCGGCACCGGCATCGTGCTCAGCTCGAACGGCGAGATCATCACCAACAACCACGTGATCGACGGCGCCACCGCGATCACCGCGACCGACCTCGGCAACGGGCGCACCTACACCGCGAGCGTGGTCGGCTACGACAGCGGCGCCGACCTGGCCGTGCTCAAGCTGACCGGCGCCTCCGGCCTGACCACGGCCAGGACCGCCGACTCCTCGAAGGTGCGGATCGGCGACCAGGTGACGGCGATCGGCAACGCCGGCGGCACCGGCCGCGCGACCCCCGCCAGCGGCACGGTGACCGCCCTCGACCAGTCGATCACCGCGAGCGACCCCGGCGCGGGCACCTCCGAGCAGCTCAGCGGCATGATCCAGGTGAACGCGGACGTGCAGTCCGGCGACTCCGGCGGCTCCCTGGTGGACGCCGGCGGCGCGGTGATCGGCATCGACACCGCCGGCTCCGACTCCGGCTCGGGCGCCGGGTCCGGCGGCATCGGTTCCCAGGGCGCGCAGGGCTCACCGGGCGCACAGGCTTCGCAGGGCTACGCGATACCGATCAACACCGCCCTGTCGGTGGCCAAGCAGATCATGGCGGGCCAGTCCGGCCAGGGCATCCACCTCGGCCAGACCGCCTTCCTGGGCGTCCAGGTCGCCACCGGCTCGGGCGCGGGCGGCGGCGCGGCGCTCGCGGGCGTCGTCAGCGGCTCCCCCGCCGCCCGGTCCGGCCTCACCGCGGGCGACGTGATCACCGCCGTCGACGGCCGGCCCGTCACCGACCCGGCCTCGCTGACCGCCGTCATGGGCACCAGCACCGTCGGCCACCCCCTCTCCGTCCAGTGGACCGACACCGCCGGCACCAGCCACACCACCACCATCACCCCGGTCAGCGGCCCGGCGGGCTGACCCGCCCACGGTAGGTTCGGAGCAGTCCGCTTCCCTCCCGAACCGACCACAGGAGCCACCGTGCCGCCGATCACCGACCGCCCGGTCCGCTGGGGCATCCTCGCCACCGGCTGGATAGCGTCCGCCTTCACCGAGGACCTCGCCGCCGTGGACGGTGCGGAGGTGGTGGCGGTGGCCTCGCGCTCCGAGGCCTCCGCCACCGCCTTCCCCGCCCGCCACGGCATCTCCCGCGCCTACGGCAGCCGCGAGGAGCTGGCCGCCGACCCCGAGGTCGACGTGGTCTACGTCGCCAGCCCGCACAGCGACCACCACTCCTCCACCGCCCTGCTGCTGGCAGCCGGAAAGGCGGTGCTCTGCGAGAAGCCGTTCACCCTGAACTCCGCGCAGGCCGCCGAGCTGGTGTCGGACGCCCGCAAGCGCGGGGTCTTCCTGATGGAGGCGATGTGGACCTTCCTCGACCCGGCCGTCCGCCGGATCACCGAACTGGTCGCGGACGGCGCGATCGGTCGAATCCGCAACGTCCAGGCCGAGTTCGGCTTCGTCGCCCCGCCCGACCCGCAACACCGCCTCTGGAACCCGGCGGTGGGCGGCGGCGCCCTGCTCGACCTCGGGGTCTACCCGGTCTCCTTCGCCCACCTCCTGCTCGGCGAGCCGGACTCCGTCCAGGCGCTGTCCCGCCTCACCGACGACGGCGTGGACGCCAACACCGCCATCCTCCTCGGCCACCCGGACGGTGCCAGTGCCCTGCTCAACTGCTCCCTGGACGCCCACTGCGGCCAGCGCGCCGCCATCCAGGGCACGACGGGCCGGATCGAGCTCGACCGCGACTTCTTCCACCCCACCGGCTTCACCCTCCACCGCGACGGCCGGGACCCCGAGCCCTTCACCGCCCCCGCCCGGGTCGGCAACGGCTACGGCCTGGAGGCCGCCGAGGTCATCCGCTGCCTGCGCGCCGGCCTGACGGAATCGCCCCTGGTCCCGCTCGACGGCACGCTCGCGGTCATGCGGACCCTGGACGCCGTGCGGGAGCGGATCGGCGTGCGGTACCCCGGCGAGTGACGGACCGTGAGCCTCCTCCCCGGCGGTCGAGGACTGCGCGGCCCACGCGGAGCAGCTTCGGCTGGTGGTCGCTGCGGGAGGTCGCCGCTCACCGTGGTGCCGCGGTGTTCTCGCCCCGCGACCTCGCGACGCCGCCGGCGGCCCTGCTCGCCCGCGGGGTGCCCGACCGGCCGGTGCGGCTCGGCCTCCGACCCGGCGGGGAGCCGCCCGGAGCACCGCCGGCCCGCGCGATTCCCCGCGCGGGCCGGCGGTCTGCGTGCCCGTCAGCCGGTCAGCGGCGGCGGTTCAGGAGCAGGATCGTCCCACCCGCTGCGCCGGCCAGGGCGGCCAGGGCGAGCAGCGGCAGGGCCGCGGAGCTGCCGGTGTTCGGCAGGTGGCCGCCGTTGCCCCCGCTCGCGCTGGCGGTGGGTGACGGGGTCGGGCCCGCGGTGGGCGTGGGCGTGGGAGCAGGCGTCGGCGAGCCGGTCGGGGTGGGCGTGGGCGTGGGTGTTGGAGTCGGGGTCGGGGTCGGCACCGTCACCGTCACCTCCGCCCGGCACCGCGCGTCCGGCGAGCCCGGCTCGCAGGTGTTCTCGTAGGTCGACGACTGCACCCCGTTCCGCAGCTCCACGTCCGCCGTCAGCCCCGCGTCCACCGTCACCGAGTACGTGATGGTCGCCACCGCGCCCACCGCCAGATCGCCGCTCCAGTGCAGCGCGTCGCCCGTCACGGTCGCGGCGCCCTCGTCGGCCGCCACGTCGTGGTTGTACGCCGCGTGCGCCAGCACGCCCGTCAGGTCGTCGGTCAGCGTCACCCCGTCAGCCGGGACCCGTCCGGTGTTCGCCACCTGCACGCGGTAGTGCACGGTCCCGCCGGGCGCCGTCGCCGTCGGGTCGGCGGTCTTGGTGATGGTGTACGCGGGCGTGTCGTAGACCGTGTTGCGCACCGTGTTGCTGGTGCGGCTCTGCGAGCGCTGCGTCTGCACGCCCTTGAAGTCGAGCGTCGCGGTGTCGTCCAGCTTGCCGCCGATCGCCGTGCCCGCGTCCACCGTGGCCTCGAACGAGACGGTACTGCTCGCGCCCGGTGCCAGGTCGGCCACCCGGCAGGTGACGGTCTGTCCGCTCGCCGAGCAGTCCGGGTTGGAGCCGGCCTTGAAGGTGGTGCCGGCCGGCAGCTGGTCGGTCACCGTGATGCCGGTGGCCGTGTCCAGCTCGGTGGTCCCGCCGTTCGGGTGCCGGTTGCCGACGGTGAAGTCGTAGCGGATCGTGCCGCCCGGCTTGACCAGCCCCGGCGGGTTGTCGTCGGTGCTGCCCGGCGGCGTGTTGGCCTTGGTGATCTGCAGGTCGGGCTCGAGCGCGTCCAGCGCCAGCCAGACGGCCTGCGGCTCCAGCGCGTCGCCGGCGCCGTTGATCTGCAGCACCGCCTGGGTGGCGCTCTTCGGGATCTTGCCGGTGACGTCGATGATCCGCGCGTCGTAGCCGTAGTTGTTGACCGGGTCCGGGTCGCGGGTGGTGATGTTGCTGCCGGTGCCGTCGGTGGCGACGTGGTCGATCCGGCTGGTGAAGGCGTTGTCGGTGCCGACGCCGGTCGGGCCGGGCATCGGCAGCAGGGTGAGGTCGGCGGTGCTGGAGCCGACCGACAGCCGGTCGCCGGAGATCGGCGCGTCGCCGTCGCCGACCGTCACGCCCATGGTCGCGTGCGGGGCGCTGGCAGCGGGGGTGCGCACGCCGCCCAGGGTGATGGTGGCGAGGTTGTTCGGATCGCGCAGCAGCTGGAAGCCGTCCCAGACCTGGAGGTAGCGCAGCGGCTCGGCGTCGTCCTGGTAGGCCACCACCAGCGACCATCCGCCCCAGCAGCCGACGTTGTTGCCGCCGAAGTTCTGCGCGGAGGAGCGGCCGTCGCAGGCCTGGAGGTCCGCGACGGTGTAGCTGCCCGCGCCGGCCGCCTTCACCTCGGCCGTGACGTCCTTGACGCCCGCACCGGCCAGCAGCGGCGCGGGCGGGGTGCCGCCGACCATCTGGTCGAACCAGTCGTAGGTGTCGGCGGTGAGCTGCTGGTAGCCGGTGCCGCCGGGGACCTTCCAGGAGACCTGGTCGCCCCGGTCGATGTCGCCGGAGTGCCCGCCGCTGTTGCTGGTTCCGGTCGGGTTGAACTGCCAGTACAGCCGGGCCGACAGCACCTGGGCGCCGGCCGGGATGACCAGCTCGGCGGCGGAGGCGTTCAGTCCGGGCGCCGCCGGGTCGGTCTTGACGTACTTGGTGCGGCCGTTGTTGGAGCCCTCGGTGTCCGAGCAGACGGTGCCGTCGCTGGGGTCGCAGGTGAGCACCGAGTTGGAGGCCATCGTCATGTTGCCGTGCGCCAGCAGCTCGACCACCGGGTCGGGGCCGATCGGCCGCTGGGTGCCGAGGCCGCGCGGTGCCGGGCGGGCGGGCGCCACGGCCGCGGCGGACACGGCTGGTCGCGGGTGCGCCGAGGTCGCCGGGCGCTGCTCGGCGGCGGCGGAGCCGGTCAGGGCTGCCGCCCCGAGGCCGGTCGCCAGTGCGAGCGAGGCGCAGAGCGTCCGGAGCGGCCGCGGACGTGGGCGGCGGTGAGTGGCCACGGGAGGTACCTCGAAACGGGAGGGCGTGTTCGAACATCCGTCAGACTCACTCGCCGTCAATCGGACGGATCGTCAGCCACGCGGACGCTTCATCCGTCCGGCGCAACCCGCTCCGGACTCCGTCACCTACCGTGTCCAGGTCAATCGGCCCTTGTCACCCGCCGCCGTTCGGGTAAGGGTGGGATCCGGCGGTGGTGAATCCGCCTGATGGGACGACCGGGGAGGGGCGTGGACGTGGGAGAGGCAATCAGCGTGCGGGCGGGCGGCGGCGTTCCGGGCGAGGCGGTGGCCGAGCTGCGGGGGCGGATCGCGGCCGCGGCACAGGGCACCAACGCGCTGGTCGAAGCGGTGCGGGTGCGGCTGGTCGCCACCGCGGGGACGGCGCTGGCGCAGGTGAACGCCGAGGTGGACGGCCGCCGGATCCGGGTGCAGGAGGCGGCCCGCAGCCTCGGCGAGGCCGCGGAACGGATCGCCGAGGGGCTGCGCCAGCGGATCGGCACGGTCTCCGCCGGCTGGTCCCCGCGCCCCTGGCCACAGTCCGCACCCCCCGTGCCGGCGGGCGCGGTGCGGCGGATCGCCCGGACCAAGACCCCGTCGCTGGTCTGGTGCTCCCCGGAGGCGGCGGTGCGGACCATGGACGCGATGGACTACGACATCCACCTCTTCACCGACCCGGCGACGGAGACGGATGCCGTGGTCTACCGCGTCGGCCCCACCGGCTACCGCCTGGCCCGCACGGCTGTCGCCGCTCCCCCGCCCGCCTCGGCCGTTCCGCTGACGCTCAGCCCGTACGCGGCACCGGTGCTGACGCAGGAGCAGGCGGTGGAGCGGCTGGCGAGCGCGGAACTGCCGTTCCTCTTCTTCACCGAGCCGGGGAACGGGCGGGGGCGGGTGCTGTACCGGCGGTTCGACGGGGAGCTGGGGTTGATCGCGGGGGTGTGAGGAGGCTGCGGCGGCCCGGGCAGGAGGCCCGTGGAGCCGACCGTATGCTGACCGGATGATCGAGGACGGGGCGACGGACCAGGGCAGCGTGACGACGGTACGACGGGTCGGCGAGACCATCCGCCGGCCCGTCGGTCCCTGGACGCCCGCCGTGCACGCGCTGCTGGAGCACCTGGCGGCAGCCGGCTTCGGCCGGGCGCCGCGGGTGGTGGGTGTCGACGGCGGCGAGGAGGTGCTGTCGCTGCTGCGCGGCGAGCCCGCGTTCTCGCCCTGGCCGGCGGTACTGCGGTCGGTCGACGGGATCGCCGGGTTGGGTTGCTGGCTGCGCGACTACCACCGCGCCGTGCTGGACTTCCGCCCGCCTGGCGGGGCGTGCTGGCAGGGGCAGGAGGACGGGTGGCAGCCGGGGATGGTGATCCGGCACGGCGACCTCGGGCCGTGGAACTCCATCTGGGACGGCGAGCGGCTGGTCGGGTTCATCGACTGGGACTTCGCCGCACCCGGGCATCCGCTCGACGATCTGGCGCAACTCGCCTGGTATGCGGTGCCGTTGCGGCCGGCTGACCAGCAGGCGCGGGCCGGGATCGAGGGCCCCGATGCGCTGCGGGCGCGGCTCGATGCGCTCTGTGCCGCCTACGGGGCAGAGCCCCCGGCGGTGTTGGACGCGCTCGACGCGCTGCAGGAGCGGGAGGCCGCGCGGATCGAGGAGTGGGGCGGCCGGGGCGAGCAGCCCTGGGCGGCGTTCCTGGCGCGCGGCGACGCGGCGGAGATGCGGGCCGAGCAGGCTTGGCTGCGGGCGCAGCGGGCGGACCTGTTGGCGCCGCACCAGGCATGACCGCCACGGCCGAACTCCCTGCTGATCACAGGCCGGCCGGGTGGCTGGAGAGCCACCCGGCGTGCCGGTCGCGCATCCGGTCCCGTTCCTCGGGCGTGGTGAGGAAGACGTCGGCACCGCCGTCGTAAGGGTGGTGGATGCGCTGCAGCTGGGTGTCGGTGATGAGGACGTCCGCCACCTTGTCGTCGGCGACGTCACGCAGCAGGCCGTCGACGCACCCGCGCCGCCAGGGTCGGCGGTCGGCGAAGAGGTGGTAGTAGGTGCGATACTCCGGGTCGGGGTCGTCGTTCACCAGCAGGCTCTGCCAGTAGCCGGCATCCCGCTGGTGCGGCGGGAGATCGGGCTCGGCCGACCAGGCGGCCGTGATCACGTACACCTCCCCGCCTGCGAACAGTTCGTCGAGGACGGCGTTGTAGCGCTCCAGGATGACGGCGTACTCGCCCTCGTCCTCCGCGTACCGCTTCGACTCCGGGAGGCTGTGGAAGCGTACCCAGACGTCCCGGTAGGGGCCCCGGAGCCGGTGGCCGACGGGAGGACAGCCGGCCCACCGCTCGTTCCACAGCTCACTCAGCATCGCATTCCCATGTCCGGGCACCTGCGGCACCGGTCCTCTCACGTACGGCCACGACCAGCGACTATCATCCCCAACCGGTCTTGACGGAGACGAACTGCGGCCGGGAGAACGCGGTGCGGCCCGTGGCGGAGGCCCGCTCCGCCACGGGTGGGTCAGACCGCGGCCGGCTGCACCACCACCCGGTCCCCGGGGCTGATCCGGCCCGGGTGCAGGACCTTGGCGTAGACGCCGGCGCAGGGCATGGCGGGGTAGTCGGCGATCGGGATGACGCGGTTCTCCCGGTTGACCACCCGCAGCGCCTCGGGCTCGGGCGGGAGCTGGCCGTGGGCCTGGCCGGGGATGGCGCAGCGCGGGGTGCGGGCGATGATCCGCAGGTGCAGGTCGGGCCCGATCCGCAGGTCCTGGCCCAGCCAGTCGTTCTCCGGGTAGCGCTCGCCGCTGTCGGTGCGGATCACCAGGTTGGGGCGGTAGCGCTGCCGGGCCATGCCGGTGCTGTGCAGGGTGGCGGTGGTGATCAGGTGCAGCGGGGCGAAGTCGAAGAAGGTGCCGGGCGCGGCGGCGGCGAGCCGGTTGCCGACCCGGGGGACCTCGACCTCGCCCTCCGTGGTGATCCGGTCGAGCTGGGCGTCCTCGGGCGGCTCGGTGGTCAACTCGACTTCGCGGCCGAGCAGTCGGGAGAGCACCGCGGAGCTGTCGGCGGCCTTGGCGGCGGCCAGGTGGAGGCCGTCCGGGCCGGTGATCTCGATGCCGTCGGAGGTGGTGGCCGCCTGCATCCGCAGCAGCCGCCCCCAGCGGGTGGGGTGCTTGGCGCTGACGACCTTTCCGGTCTCCACGTCCACCAGGGCCAGCTCACGGTCGCCGGGCAGCCCGCGCTCGGTCACCTCGGCGGCCGTCATCTCCTCGCCCTGCATGGATTTGACGGGGTATCGGCATATCGATTCGATCTCCATGCCGCCATTGTGCATGCTCCGGTCACGGCCGGTCGGCCCGACGGGGAAATCGCCGGGCCGACGCGGTTGTGAGCGGGCGTCAGCCTACGGGTTGACGGTGATCGCGAGGGTGGAGGTGGTGTTCTGGATGTTCACGTCGTTGTTGCTCTCCACCAGGTGGTTGAAGGTGACGGAGCCGATGGCCGGCCCCTGGCCGGGCTCCGGCAGCGGGTTGGCCCAGATGCCGTAGCCGGACTTGCCGGTGCCGTAGGCGTCGTTGAGGGCGTGGGCGCCGGAGATGGTGGTGTTGGTGAAGACCGTGTCGGTGATCGGGTTGAGCGCGGTGCCGCCCGAGTAGTCGGTCTGGAACATGATGCCGCTGTAGGTCGGGTCGGTGATGCTGGCGCCGTTCACCCGGATGCCCTGGAAGGGCTGGGTGGCGGAGAAGACCCAGATCGCGCCGAAGACCTGGCTGCCCCAGAAGTGGCCGCCGTCCCTGGCCAGGCTGAAGTTGCTGATGGTGGTCTGCGGGGTGGACTCGAATCCCTCGAAGGCGTAGCCGAAGTTGAGCGAGGAGAGGGTCAGGCCCGAGTAGCAGAGGGTGTCGGAGACGGTGAAGTTCTGCACGGTGTTGCCGCCGCCGCCGTAGACCGCGACGCCGGCCGCCCGCCAGGGGGTCATCGCCGTGACGTTCTGGATGGTGTTGTTGGTCAGCTTGGCGCCGGCGTTCTGGTCCTGGGCGGCGAACAGCGCGAAGCTGTCGTCACCGGTGGACCGGGCCTCGTCGTTGGAGATCAGGTTGCCCTGGCTGCCGTTGGTGAGGTTGATGCCGTCGGCGAAGGTGTCGCGGATGCGCAGGTTGGTGAAGGTGGAGTTCTGCACGTTGGAGGCGCCCCAGATGCCGACCACGTTGTGCTCGATCCACACGTTGTCGATGGTGATGTTGGACTGGTTGCGCAGGTCCCAGGTGTGGCCGGGGCCGTCCTGGCGGGTGTTGTAGTTGCCGAACCAGGCGAAGCCGGTGAAGGTCGAGCCGCTGGCGCCGGACTGCAGGTCCCAGCCGGTGTCGGTGTTGCTCTGGTTCTGCGGGGCGGTGAACTGGCTGTACCAGACGCCGGCGCCGACCACCTTGACCGGCTTGCCGTAGACGGTCAGCCGGCCGGTGACGGCGTACTGGCCGGCGGGCAGGTAGATGCCGGTCCAGGTGCCGGTGGTGTCCATCCGCACCTTGTCGAGGGCGTTCTGGACGTCCTGCTGGGTGAAGCCGCCGGGCACCACCAGGTGGGCGGGGTCCGGGTTGGCGGTCTGGGCGGCCTGCTCCAGGTTCATGAAGTCGATGGCGTACTGGGAGGTGTTGGCGGCGTCCTTCTTCAACGTGAAGACGGTGCCGGTCGGGTAGGACTGGGTGAGCAGGAAGCTCGACTCGTCGTAGATGTGCCGGGGCGAGCCGGCGCCGGGGGTCTTGCCGGGGCTGGTCTCGGCGCCGTAGAGCCAGGCGTAGTGCGAGCTGAGGCTGAGCGGCTGCACCAACTGGCCGTTGGCGTAGAGGTCGAGGGTGGCACTGATGCCGCCGCCCCCGGGCGCGTCCGGGATCGAGTACCGCAGCACGAAGGTGTTGGTGGACTCGCGGGAGGTCCAGCTGACCGAGTCGCCGGTGTTGTTCAGGGTGACGGCGGTGCGCTGGGTGGCCTCCCCGGCGATGTCGCCGATGGTGCGGTTGGGGCCGACCTTGGCGGCCGAGCCGCCGAGCACGCCGTCGGTGGACTTGTAGGCGTCGTAGGGCATGTTGGCGCCCTGGCCGACGAAGAGCGCGGTGTCGCTGGTGAGGTGCGGCTGCTTGACGGGCAGTTCGTTGGCGTCGGCGGCGAGCACCAGGTGCGCGGTGTACTTGCCGTTGGCGGCGGTCCAGCTGCCCAGGGTGACCGGGGCGGCGGTGGCGCCGGCGGCGATGGTGCCGTTGACCGCGCCGGTGAGGGTGGTGACGGTGCTGCCGTTGCCGTCCAGCAGGGTCAGGGTGATCGCGTGGCTGCCGGCGGTGGTGGCGATGGTGCCCTGGTTCTTCACCGTGGCGGTGAAGGTGACGGTGTTGCCGGCGGCCGGGGTGCTGGGCGTCCAGTTGACGGTGCCGACCAGGTCGGCGGACTGCACCGGGGCGACCACCAGGGCGGTCGGGTTGGTGACGCTCTGGTCGGCGGTCAGGTTGAAGTTCTTCTTGGACTCGTCGACCTTGGTGGTGAGTTGGTAGCTGCCGGCGGTCTGGGTCCCGATCGGGGCGGTCACCGTCTGGGTGGCGCCGGGGGCCAGCGCGCCGACGGTGGTGGAGCCGACCTTGGTGCTGCCGAGGTAGAAGTTGACGTCGGTGGCGACCGAGGGGGCGGTGCCACCGTTCTTCACCACGGCGGAGGCGGTGATCGCGTCGGTCTCCACCGGCGCGGTCGGGGTCCAGGAGCTGCCGGCCACGGTGAGGTCGGGGTTGGGCGCGGGGGTGCCGTAGACCTCGAACTCGGCGACCTGCCCGCCGGGGGCGCCGCTGTTGGCGGTGATCGAGAGCTGCACGTCGGCGACCCGGCCGCTGACCGGGATGGTGACGGTGTTCTGGTTGGCGCTCGGGTCGAAGCTGTAGCTCCTGGCGGCGGCCAGGGTGGTGAAGCCGGTGGCGCTCTGCTCGCGGCCGAGCACCGTGATGGTCTGGGTGCGGGCGCCCCAGGCGGCGGCCGGGTTGAGCTTGACGACGATCGAGCTGAGGTCGGCGTCGGCGCCCAGGTGCTCGGTCAGCTGCGAGGGGTAGGAGGCGCCTTCGAAGTAGGTGGTGGTGTCGCCGTCGTTGGCGTTGGCGGGGGCGTAGACGTAGGTGTTGGCGGTGCCGTCGATCGGCTTGTGCAGCCCCAGGTTGGTGGTGCTGCCGCCGGAGCCGGTGCGGGTGACGGTGTTGGAGGCGGGGGACTCCAGGCCGGCGGCGTCGGTCGCCGTGACGTAGTAGGAGACGGTGAGCGCGTCGGCCACCGAGTCGGTGTACGTCAGGGTGCTGCCGCTGACCGAGGCGGTCCTGCTGCCGCCGCGGTAGACGTTGTAGCCGGTGACGCCGACCGCGTCGGAGGCGGCGGACCAGGTCAGCTTGACCTGGCCGGAGGCCGGCTGGGTGTAGGCGAGGTTGCTGGGCGCGGTGGGCGCGGTGGCGGTGGCGCCGGTGCGGGTGACGCTGTTGCTGTTCGCCGACTGGTTGCCGGCCGCGTCCCGGGCCCGGACGAAGTAGGTGACGGTGGCGGTGGTGGCCGGGTTGTCGGTGTAGCCGGTCGCGGTGGCCGGGACGGAGCTGAGCAGCGCGTTGTTGGCGTAGACGTCGTAGCCTGCGACGCCGGTGCTGCTGGAGGCGGTCCAGCTGAGGTTGACCGCGCCGCTGCTGCTCTGGGTGTAGGCCAGGTTGGTCGGCGGATTCGGCGGCTGGGCGGCGCCGGCCGGGCCGTAGACCTCGAACTCGCCGATCTGGGCGGCCGGCCAGGCGGTGTTGGCGGTGACGTTCAGCCGCAGGTAGCGGACGGTGGCCTGGCCGAAGGAGATGGTGACGGTGTTTCCGGTGGCCGGGTCGAAGGTGTAGCCGGCCGAGGGCACCAGGTTGGTGAAGGAGCTGCCGTCGGTGCTGCTCTGCACGGCCAGGGTCTGGGTGCGGGCGCTCCAGGAGGTGGCCGGCGGGAGCTTCAGCACCACCTGGTTGACCGCGACGGAGGCGCCGAGGTCGACCTGCAGCCACTGCGGGAGGGCGTTGTCGGTGCTCTCCCAGTAGGTGGTGGCGTTGCCGTCGTTCGCGTTGGCGGGCAGGTAGCTCTGGGTGGAGCCGCTGGCGCTCATGGTCTTGCCGAGCGCCAGGTCGGTGGTGGCGACGGCGGCGCCGTAGATCTCGAACGCGGAGAGCTGGGCGGCGCCCCAGCCGGTGTTGGCGGTGATGCTGACCCGGACGTAGCGGGTGCTGGTGGCGCCGAAGTTGATCGACACCGTGTTGCCGGAGGCCGGGTCGAAGCTGTAGGCGCTGGAGGCGGTGATCGTGGCGAAGGTGCTGCCGTCGGTGCTGCCCTGCAGGGCCAGGGTCTGCGAGCGGGCGCCCCAGCCGCTCGGCAGCTTCAGCACCACCTGGCTGATCGAGGCGGCGGCGCCCAGGTCGATCTGCGCCCACTGCGGGAAGCTGCCGTTGGCGCTCTCCCAGTAGCTGTTCTGGTCACCGTCGTTCAGGTTCCCGGCGGTGTACTGGCCGTTCGCGCTGGAGGCGGTGGCGGTCCTGCCGAGCGCCAGATCGGTCGCGGCCGCGCCGGCCGGCGCGGCCACCGTGCCCAGCAGTGAGACGCAGAGCGCCAGCACGGCGACGACCGCGGCGAGCAGTCGGTGGGCGGGGTGCGCGCCGAGTGACGCGCGTCCCGGCGTCCTCGGTGATCGCGCTGACAGCAGTGATCTCATCGTTCCTCGGTTCTCGTGATGTCACGGATGCCGAGGCGAGCCGCCCCTGACCCGGGCTCCCTCGCTGACGGCTGTCGGCCTTCCAGCGCCAGTACGGCTCTTCTCTGACGGGAATTTCCACAGCTTTGCGAGGAAGTTACAGAGCGACTGACAGCGCGTCAATGGGTTGCGCGGACATGACGGTGCCCCGCCACCACCCCTCGGATTCGAGCGGTGGTGGCGGGGCCGGGGACGGCGTCAGGCGACGGGTTGCGCGGGCCCGGTGGAGCCGCGCACCACCAGCTCGGGCTCGAACAGCAGCTCCTCGGCGGTGACGTCCGCGCCCTCGATCTGACGGACCAGCAGCGCCACGGCGGCCCGGCCGAGCGCCTCGATCGGCTGGCGGACCGTGGTCAGCGGCGGCTCGGTGCAGTTCATGAAGGCGGAGTCGTCGAAGCCGACCACCGAGACGTCGCCCGGCACCGAGAGGTCGGCCCGCCGGGCGGCCCGGATCGCGCCGAGCGCCAGCGGGTCGCTGCCGCAGATGATGCCGGTGACGCCGGCCCGCAGCATCCGGGCCGCGGCGGCCCGGCCGCCCTCCAGCGCGAACAGCGCGTGGGCGATCCAGCCGGGCTCCGGCTGCCGGCCCAGCCGCCGGTACTGCTGGGCGAAGGCGGCCAGCTTGCGGCGCGAGGGGATGTGGTCGGCGGGGCCGACGATCATGCCGATCTTCTCGTGGCCGAGCGCGGCCAGGTGGCCGAAGGCCTGCTCCACCGCCACCGCGTCGTCGGTCGCCACCTGCGGGAAGCCGAGGTCGCCGACGGCCGCGTTGAGCACCACCGCCGGCACCCCGCGCTCGCGCAGCTGCTCGTAGTGCTCGTGCGGGGCGTCCGCCTCGGCGAAGTGGCCGCCCGCGAAGACCACGCCGGAGACCTGCTGCTCCAGGAGCATGGTGACGTAGTCCTCCTCGGAGAGGCCGCCGGCCGTGCGGGTGCAGAGCACCGGGGTGAAGCCGCGCTGCACCAGCGCCCCGCCGACCACCTCGGCCAGCGCCGGGAAGATCGGGTTCTGCAGCTCCGGCAGCACCAGGCCGATCAGCCGGGCGCGCTCGCCGCGCAGCTGGGTCGGCCGTTCGTACCCGAGCACGTCGAGTGCGGTGAGCACGGCGTTGCGGGTGCTCTCGGAGACCCCGGGGCGCCCGTTGAGCACCCGGCTCACGGTGGCCTCGCTGACCCCGACCTTCTGCGCGACCTCGGCGAGTCTGCTCTTCATGGCGCAAGAGTAGAGCAGATCTCCGCAAGCCGTTGAAAGCGTAACCAGCTGCCGGACCGGGCTCGCTCCCCGCCCACCCGGAGATCACCGTGACAAAGTTGTGTCTTTTCATAGATCTGTCATTCTCTTGCAATCAGTCATCCGGACGCCTACGTTCTCAACACGCCGGGAACCGGCCCCCCGCACGGCAGCGGCAGCGGCTGACTCCCGTGCCACCCACCTCGCGACACCGACCTTGGGGTTACTCGCATGACAAAGAACAGATCGCGGAGAATCGCAGCCCTCGCCCTGGCCGCGGGGGTGCTGCTCGGGACCGCCGCCTGCGGCAGCAGCTCCTCGCCCGCCAAGGGCTCGGGCAACCCGGCCGACGGCGTCGCGGACGGCAAGCCGCTCGACCCCAACGCGGTGGTCACCATCTCCATCGACTGCGCGCCCGGCGCGGACCAGGCCGCCGGCAAGGCCAACTACGCCGACGACCTCGCGATGTTCAAGGTGAAGTACCCCAACGTCACGGTCAACGCCAAGCCCTACGTGGGCCAGTGCGAGGTCCCCGCCCAGCAGACCGCGCAGTACAAGGCGCACGACGAGACCGGCGCCTTCCACGCCTACTTCACCGACCGCGACTCCACCCTCAACTCGGGTGACGCGACGGACATCAGCGCCTACGTCAACGACCAGACGGTGCCCGGCTACTCGTCGATGCTGCAGAGCGTCACGCAGAACATGGCCGCCGACGGCAAGACCTACGCGCTGCCGATCAACTACTACAGCACCGGCCTGATCTACAACCGCGACCTGTTCAAGCAGGCCGGCCTCGACCCCGACAAGCCGCCGACCAGCTGGGACGAGCTGCAGGCGGACGCCAAGAAGATCGCCGCCCTGGGCAACGGCATCACCGGCTACGAGGACTACAGCGGCGGCAACACCGGCGGCTGGCACTTCACCTCCGAGCTCTACAGCCTCGGCGGCAAGATGGTGAACGACAAGGGCGACAAGGCCGCCTTCAACTCCCCGCAGGGCAAGCAGGTGCTGCAGCGCCTGCACGACATGCGGTTCGCCGACCAGAGCATCGCGGCCGCCCCGATCACCCAGTGGGCGGACGCCTTCCCGCCGCTGGCCACCGGCAAGGTCGGCATGTTCATCGGCGCCCCCGACGTGGTCAAGCACCTGATCGAGGTGCTCGGCGCCAACAAGGCCTCGTTCGGCCTCGGCCCGATGCCCGGCGCCTCCGGCCCCGGCTCCAGCCTCGGCGGCGGCGACCTCTACTACTTCAAGAAGGGCCAGACCCCGAACCAGCTCAAGGCCGAGATCGCCTGGATCGACTTCGAGTACCTGACCCCGGACGCCGGCCAGTTCAACTTCACCCGGTCGGCCGCGCTGGCCGGCCAGAGCAAGGACCCGGTCGCCATCTCGGTGCCGCAGCCCTACTTCTGGTCCGCCACCTCCCCGCAGATCACCGCCATCACCACCTCGCTGAAGGCCAACGGCAACCTGCCCCTGGCCAACTACGACCCCTACGTGAAGAACCCGACCAGCTCGGTCAACGAGCCGCCGGCCGCCCAGCAGCTCTACAAGGTGCTCGACTCCGCGATGTCGGGGGCCATGACCGACCCCAACGCCAACATCGACAGCCTGCTCTCCACCGCCGAGACCCAGGCGAACCAGATCCTGGCCAACCAGTGATCACCGCCCGGCCGGGCCGGTCCAGGAGTCGGCCCGGCCGGACGGCCCGCACCAACCCCCGAGGAGTCACCCCATGGCAGCCACGCTGACGCGCGAGCGGATCCGCTCCGGCTCGGCCCGCCGCGCGCGCTCCGGCTCGGCCTGGCGCCGCGCCCTGACCCGGAACCTGCGCGCGCACGGCTTCCTGGCCGGAGCGCTGCTCTGCTTCGTGCTGTTCACCTGGTACCCGATGGTCCGCGAGATCGTCATGTCGTTCCAGCGCGTCCACCACGGCGCCACCACCTGGGTGGGACTGGCCAACTACCGCCAGATCACCGCCGATCCGGGGTTCTGGTCGGCCTGGCGCAACACCCTGCTGTTCACCGCGGTGGCGCTGGTCTTCGGTTTCGTGATGCCGTTCGGCTCGGCCATCGTGATCAACGAACTGCGGCACGCCCAGGGCTATCTGCGCATCCTGGTCTACCTGCCGGTGATGCTGCCGCCGGTGGCCGGCATCCTGCTCTTCAAGTACTTCATGGACCCGGGCTACGGCCTCTTCAACCAGATCCTGCACGCGGTCCATCTGCCCACCTCCAGCTGGCTGGCGTCCAAGGACACCGCGATGCCCTCGCTGGTGCTGGTCTCCACCTGGGGCAACATGGGCAGCGCCACCCTGGTCTACCTGGCCGCGCTGCAGGGCATCCCCGGCGAGCTCTACGAGGCCGCCGAGCTGGACGGCGCCAACCTCTGGCAGCGGATCCGGCACGTCACCGTGCCGCAGACCCGGCTGATCCTCTCGCTGATGCTGATGCTGCAGGTGGTCGCCACCATGCAGATGTTCACCGAGTCCTTCGTGCTCACCGGCGGCGGTCCGGAGGGCTCCACCACCACCGTGGTCTACCTGCTGTACGACTACGCCTTCAACTACGACAAGTTCAACACCGCGGCGGCCCTCGGCGTGATCATGCTGCTCGTGCTGGGCTTCTTCTCCGCGCTCTACCTCTGGCTCGAGCGCCGCGGCCGGGAGGACTGAGATGCCGGGAGGACTGAGATGCCAGGAGGTCTGAGATGACTGCCACCACCCGTACCCTGATCTCCCCGGTGGCCCTCAACCGGCCGCGCGGCCGGCTGGTCTACCGGATCGTCCTCGGCCTGGTGCTGCTGGTCTCCACCGTGCTCTTCATCGGGCCGCTCTACTGGATGGCCACCGGCGGGTTCAAGTCCTCGCAGGAGCTGGTCAAGACGCCGCCCACGCTCTTCCCGAGCCACCCGGGCACGCACGCCTTCAGCGAGGCCTGGTCCCGGCTCGGCATGGGGCAGCTGCTGCTCAACACCGTGGTCTACGCGGGCGGGGCGCTCCTCTTCCAGCTGGTCTTCTGCGTGGCGGCGGCCTACTCGCTCTCCAAGCTGCGGCCGATCCTGGGCAACCTCATCCTCGGCATGATGCTGGCCTCGATGATGATCCCGGCCGCCGCGCTGGTGATCCCGCAGTACCTGACCATCCTGGACCTGCCGCTGGTGCACCTGAACCTGCAGAACACCCCGTGGGTGATCTGGCTGCCCACCGTGGCCAACGCGTTCAACATCTTCCTGCTGAAGCGGTTCTTCGACTCCATCCCGGACGAACTGCTGGACGCCGCCGCGATCGACGGGGCCGGGCCGCTGCGGATCCTCTGGTCCATCGTGCTGCCGATCTCCCGGCCGATCCTCGGCGTGGTCTCGATCTTCGGCCTGGTCGCGGTCTGGAAGGACTTCCTCTGGCCGCTGATCACCGTGCCGGCCCACGAGACGCTGAACGTGGGGGTGAACACCGCGGCCACCTCGATGCCGCAGAACACCCTGATCGGCGGGCTCTTCCTGGCCTCGATCCCGACCATCGCACTCTTCCTGCTCTTCCAGCGGAACATCATGTCCGGCCTCACCGCGGGCAGCCTCAAGGGCTGAGCCTCCGTCAGAATCCCTTTGCCGGAAGATCCCCGCCGGAAGGCCCCCTGTCCCCGCCGTCCCGACCCTGCCGCCCTGACCGGTGCGGGCCGGGACGGCGGTTCCACCCCCCATGCCCCGACCAGAAAGCAGGTCCCCCGTGTCCGTCCCCGGAGCGCACGAGCCCGAGTGGTGGCGTTGCGCCGCCATCTACCAGATCTACCCCCGCAGCTTCGCCGACGGCGACGGCGACGGCGTGGGCGACCTGGCCGGGGTCCTCGCGCGCCTGCCCTACCTTGCCGAACTCGGCATCGACGCCATCTGGTTCAACCCCTGGTACGCCTCCCCGCAGGCCGACGCCGGCTACGACGTGGCGGACTACCGCCGGATCGACCCGCTGTTCGGCACCCTGGAGCAGGCCGAGGAGCTGATCCGGCGGGCGCACGAGCTGGGCATCCGGATCATCGTGGACATCGTGCCCAACCACACCTCGGACCAGAACCCCTGGTTCCAGGCCGCGTTGGCCGCCGGCCCCGGCTCCGCCGAGCGCGAGCGGTTCTGGTTCCGGCCCGGTCGCGGCCCGGCCGGCGAGCTGCCGCCGACCGCCTGGGAGGGCTTCTTCGGCGGCCCGGCCTGGACCCGGGTGACCGAGCCGGACGGCACCCCGGGCGACTGGTACCTGCACCTGTTCGCGCCCGAGCAGCCCGACTTCAACTGGGAACACCCGGACGTCCGGGCCGACTTCGAGGAGGTGCTGCGGTTCTGGTTCGACCGCGGCGCCGACGGCTTCCGGGTCGACTCGGCCGCGCTGCTGGTCAAGGACGCCGCGCTGCCGGTCGAGGACCCCACCCAGCAGGCCTTCACCGACCGCGAGGAGGTGCACGCGATCTACCGCCGCTGGCGCGAGGTCGCCGACTCCTACCCCGGCAGCCGGGTCCTCATCGGCGAGGTCTGGCTCCCCGATGCCCAGCGGCTGGCCCGCTACCTGCGCCCGGGCGAGATGCAGACCGTCTTCAACTTCCCCTACCTGGAGTGCGCCTGGGAGGCCCCGGCGCTGCGCACGGTGATCGACGACACGCTGCGGTTCCACCGCGACGCGCAGGCGCCGGCCACCTGGGTGCTCTCCAACCACGACGTGGACCGGGTGGTCACCCGCTACGGCCGCGAGGACACCTCCTTCGCCATCTACGCCCGCCACCACGGCCGCCCGGTGGACCTGGCGCTCGGCACCCGCCGGGCCCGGGCCGCCGCGCTGCTCACCCAGGCGCTGCCGGGCTCGGTCTACCTCTACCAGGGCGAGGAGCTCGGGCTCTGGGAGGTCGAGTCGATCCCGGACGAGCTGCGCCAGGACCCGATGTGGGAGCGCAAGGGCCGCAACCCCGCCGACCCGGGCCGGGACGGCTGCCGGGTGCCGCTGCCCTGGTCCGGCGCCACCGCGCCGTTCGGCTTCAGCCCGCCGGACTCGGCCGCCGAGCCCTGGCTGCCGCAGCCGGACTCCTGGAAGGAGTACACCGTCGAGGCGCAGGAGGCCGACTCCGCCTCGATGCTCTCGCTCTACCGCGCCGCCCTGCACCTGCGCCGCGGCCTGCCGGCGCTGCGCACCGACACCGCCGGGCTGAGCTGGCTGGACGCCCAGGAGCAGGTGCTGGCCTTCCGCCGCGGCGACTCCTTCGCCTGCGTGGTCAACCTCTCCCCCGCCGCCGTCCCGCTCCCGCTGCCCGGCACCCCGCTGCTGGCCAGCGGGCCGCTCGGCGCGGACGGCGAGCTGCCCGCGGACACGGCCGTGTGGCTGGCACTCTGAATCCTGGCAGTACTGAATCCTGGCAGTACTGACTACTCATCGTGGCAGGCCGGAAGGGCCGGAGGCGAGCGCGCCTCCGGCCCTTCCGGCCGTTGCGTTGCGCACACGAGCGAACAGCCTGCGTAGCCGTAGACGTTTGATTGCGTTGACTCTTGTCGGCTTCCAGACAGTGCAATATCGTATGGCACCGCCACCGCATCCCGGCGGCGCACCCCCACCTCCCGCGCCCCGCCACGCCCCGGTCCTCGGGCCCCCTCCTGACGACCAGGCAGCTGACCCGGCGCCATCCCCCACTGCCTCCACCCTGGAGCCCCCACATGCCTTCCCCCCTCCGCCGGCTCGCCGGCGGCCTGGCAGCCGCCACGCTGGCCGCCTCCGGCCTCGGTGCCGTCTCGCTCGGCGCCGCCACCCCGGCCCTCGCCCTGGGCAACGGCAACGCCCTCACTCCGCCGATGGGCTGGAACTCCTGGAACAGCCTGGGCACCCAGGTCAACGAGACCCAGGTCAAGCAGACCATCGACTTCATGGCCGCCAACGGCCTGGTGCAGGCCGGCTACAACACCGTCACCATCGATGACGGCTGGTCGCTGCGCCACCGCGACGGCCAGAGCACGGACTTCGCGAAGACCGCCGACAACGCGATGCAGCTGTACGACAACAACGGCAATCCGGTATCCGGCACCGACGGCACCGGCAACGACACCACCAGCGGCCACCTGGTGCCGGACCCGGCCGACTTCCCGTCCCAGACCGTCAACGGCCAGACCGTGAACGGCATCCAGTACCTGGCCTGGTACGCGCACAGCAAGGGCATGAAGTTCGGCCTCTACGCCACCGACACCTACACCACCTGCCAGGGCCACCCCGGCAGCCTGGGCCACGAGACCACCGACGCCAACGACTTCGTCGGCTGGGGCGTCGACTTCGTCAAGTACGACGACTGCCCGTACGGCCCGACCATCTACGGCCCGGACGGCTACGCGTACTACCCGCAGGGCGAGGGCAGGGAGCTCACCCAGTCCATCTACGCCCGCACCCAGGCCTTCCAGCGCGCGCTGGACGCCGCCACCGCCGCCCAGGGCAAGCCGAAGGCGACCCTCAGCCTGTCCGCCCAGCCCGCCCACACCGGCATCCCGTACCTGCTGGCCGCCAACGACCCGGCCCGCACCGACCCGCTGATCGCCGCCGCCGGCACCCCGGCGCACCAGGCCCCCGGCTACTCGCCGACCGGCGTCTGGTGCGGCCAGGTCGCCAACATGTGCCGGATCGGCGGCGACCGCGACAGCGAGCTCAGCGGCGTGCTCTACAACGGCCAGCTGGGCACCGCGCTGCAGTACCCGGGCAACGTGCACCCGGGCAGCTGGAACGACCTGGACATGCTGTTCACCGGCTGGCAGGACGTGAACGGCGTCTGGGGCGTCACCGACACCTACCAGGGCAACAAGCCGTTCACCGACGACGAGTCGCGCACCGAGATGTCCGTGCTCTCGATGATGGCCGCGCCGCTGATCTCCGGCGCCGACCTGCGCAACGCCGCCGACGCGCAGCACACCGCCAACGGCTACACCTGGTCCACCGGCATCAACTCCTCGGCGCTGGCGATCCTGAAGAACCCCGACATGATCGCCATCGACCAGGACAGCGCGGCCAAGCCCGCCACCCTGGTCGGCACCATGCCGAACTACCCGGCCTCGGCCACCGCGCCGGTGATCCTCAAGCGCACCCTGGCCAACGGCGACCTCGCCGTCGCGCTGGTCAACCAGGACCCGAACAACTGGGCGATGCCCAGCGTGACGCTGAGCCAGCTCGGGCTGACCGGCTCCAGCTACTCCTACAAGGACGTCTGGACCGGCGCCACCGGCACCACCACCGGCACGATCGGCGGCAACTGGATCCCGGCCCACGGCACCACCCTGCTGCGGATCAGCGCCGGCTCCACCGGCAACAGCGGCTCCACGGGCGGTGGCACCGGCGGCGGTTCGAAGCCGGGCATCGTCGGCGACGGCAGGTATCACAGCCTCGCGGCGGGCGGCACCACCGGTCAGGTCCTGGAGGTGCAGGGCACCTGCGGCGCGGCCGTGGGCGCCAACGCGGACATCAACGCCTACGACAGCTCCCACACCTCGGAGCAGTGGCTCTTCACCCCGAACGCCGACGGCACCGTGCAGATCAGCGACAACTGCAGCACCGCCGGCCAGAGCCACACCGTGCTGGCGGCCGGCGGCGGGGTGGGCAGCGCCTACCTGCTCAACCCCTCGGCGAACAACCCGTGGCAGGAGTGGAAGGTCAGCCAGAACGCCAACGGCACCCTGACCATCACCAACGTCGGCAACGGCCTCACCTTGGACGCCAACGGCACCGCCGCGGGCACCACGGTGATGACCAAACCGGCCAACTCCTCGGCGGCCGGACAGAGCTGGACCGTCAACTCTTGACCGGGAGCTGATCCGCCGGCAGCGGCCGGGCCCTCGGGAGGGGTCCGGCCGCTGCCGGCCTGCGGCGGGTCAGGGGGTGGCGACCAGGCTCCAGACCTGGTTGTCGCCGCCGTCGGCCGGCCACTGCAGCACGGTCGCGCCGTTGCTGACCGAGCTGTTGGCGAGGTCGACCAGCTGACTGTCCGAGACGCTGCGCAGCTGTACCCGGTTCGGGCCGGCGTCCACCAGGGTCCAGCGGGAGTTGGCGGCGCCGTCGTCGTGGTACTGGATCAGGCCGGTGCCGGAACTGCCGCTCCCGCCGGGGATGTTGAGCAGCAGGCCGCTGTTGGCGTTAGCGATGGTGTAGGCGCCGCCGGCCGCCGGGCCGAAGGTCCACTGCTGGTCGGCCGCGCCGTTGTCCTGCCACTGCACGATCGCCGCGCCGTCGGCGGTGGAGTCGTTGCGCACGTCCATCCGGCCGCCGCTGGCTCCATTGACCAGCTTGTAGCGGGTGCCGGCGACCGGGACGGGGACCAGCCGCCACTGCTGGCCGGTGCTGCCGGCCGCCGCCGGGTTCTGCACCACGCTGCTGCCGGAGACGTCGAGCAGCTGGCCGTCCGAGCGGGCGGCCACCGTGTAGCCGCCGGTGCCGGCGGGGGTGAGCGTCCACTGCGAGTTGGCGGCGTGGTCGTCGTGGTACTGGATCAGCTGGGTGCCGGCAGCGGTGCTGCTGCCGGGGACGTTGACCAGGTCGCCGCTGGCGGCGTTGACGATCTTGTAGGAGCCGTCGCCGGTGGGCACCAGCTGCCACTGCTGGCTGGTGGCGCCGCTCGCGGCCTGCTGCACCAGGCCGGCGCCGTCGGTGCCGGCCGAGCCGGCCACGTCCAGGTACTGGCCGGTGGCCGCGTTGACCAGGTTGTAGCGGAGCAGGTCGGAGCGGGCGCCGGCGGCCGGGGTGATCCGCAGCAGGCGGCTGGCATGCGGGTTGAGGGTGGCGGTGAAGCTGCCGGTGCTGCTGCCGAGGTCGCTGTGGGTCCAGAGGTCGCGGACCGCCGCCGAGCCGGTGAAGCCGAGGTCGGCGAAGGAGGCGGTGACGGTCTGCGCCGTGCCGGCCAGGTTGAACAGGGCCACCGTGTAGGAGCCGTCGGGTCCGGCCGCCGACCAGACCTGACTGTTCGTCAGCTGGTCGACGGGGTGGGCGGCCCGGCCGGCCTGGTCGACGCCGATGACCTCGCTGTTGGTGAGCAGCGCCTTGTCGGCGGCGTCCAGGTTGGTCAGGTCGGTGCCGAGCAGCAGCGGTGCGGCGTTGACGGCCCAGAGGGTCTCGGCGGTCTGCCGCTCGTCGGGGGTGAGCCCGTCGGCGCTGCCGTTGCCGACCTCCAGCGAGTCGAGGTCGTTCCAGCCGCCCGGTCCGGCGTAGCTGGTCCAGGCCGGAGCATCGGTGAAGCGGCGTGCGACGTTGGTCCAACTGGTCAGCGGGGTGGGGCCGGTGGAGCAGTAGCATTCGACGTCGCCATCGATCCGCCAGCCGTTGGCGTACTGCCGCCAGAACGCGGCGTCCCCGTGGCTGAGCGAGTTGGAGAGCTCCAGGTGGATCGGTCGGCCGGCGGCGGCCAGCGCCTTGGACCAGCCGGACACGTCGCCGCTGTCCCAGCTCCCGACCCCGTCGATCTTCAGGTAGTCGACGCCCCAGCTCGCCAACTCCCGGGCCCAGGAGTCCAAGTAGGCCTGGGCGGCGGCCGGGTTCTTGGTCCAGTCGAGGTAGTACATCGCGCCGTTGCCGAAGTTGTAGTTGGCCTCGTACTTGCTCGTGTCGGAGACGATGTCCCGGGCGTGGTACGAGGTGCCCTCGATCGGGGTGTTCTGGTTGTAGGCGGCGACCGGGATCCCCGGGGTGAGGTACATGCCGAACTTCTCGTGCAGGCCGTGGAGGTAGCCGCCAAGGCCGGCCATGCCGGACGGGAACTTGGCCGTGTCGGTCACCCAGCGGCCGTAGGAGTCCACGGTGGTACCGGGGTTGAGGTACCAGAAGTCGTCCAGGTTGACGTACTGGTAGCCGGCGGCGACCAGTCCGCTGTCGGACATGGCCTTGGCCTGGGCCTCCACCGAGCTCTCGGTGGGGCCCTTGCGCAGGAAGCTCCAGGTGCTCCACCCCATCGGCGGGGTGAGCGCGAGACCGTTGGCCTCGGCCGCCGCGGGGGTGGCGGGGCCGAGAACGAGGGGGGCGGCCGCGGCGAGCAGGGCGAGGGCGGTGGGGAGGCTGAGCGGGAGGAGGCGCTTGCGAACCATGGGTCGTCTCCATGATCGGGGTGGGGGATGCACCGGGGGATGCACCGGCCCGAGTGAATATGGAGCAGAACTGCTCGCCAGTCAACACAATGAATCAAAATCAATCAAACAGCCCCATCGCGCCCGAGCGCGAGGGCGCCGCGCCGGCCTGAGAACGGGCGTGGGAGGACACTGCGCACGCCTACTGGTTGAGTCAGCCGGTTCATGCCACCATCCTGGGATGGCTGCACTCGACCCGTCCGTGCCCTGGCGCCAGAGCCGGGGACGGCGTCCGTCAGCGCTGGCCGTGTTCGCCGCCCTGGCGGACCGGTCGGTCGCCCGGATCTCCGAAGGCTGCGCCGACGCGCGCACGTTCGACCGCGCGGCGATCGAGGCGACGGCGGATGCCTGGGACGGCGCCACCGTCGCCTTCGTCCGCGCCGCCACCGCCCGCACCGGGTGGCAGCGCGAGCGGCTGGCCCTGCGGGCGCTGGAGTGGATGGCCGACTCCGGTGCCGCGCGGCGCCGTTGGATGAGCGAGCTGGCGGCGGCGGGCGGGCAGCCGCTGGACGGGCTGTTCCGCGCGGTGCCGCCGGAGCCGGTGGAGCGGGACGCCCGAGGCCGGGTGAAGCCGCCGGCCGGCCGGACCGTCACCCGCGAGACGGCGGCCGAACTGGCCCAGGACTACCGGCCGGAGAGCGCAGAGCTGACCGGCCTGCGGTTCGAGCGGCAGCGCGGACGGCTGGACTGCGTCCTGGAGTTGGGCCTGGCCCGGCGCTACCGGCAGTCCGACCAGGCGGTCCGGGCGCAGGTCGCGCTGCACGATGTCACGGCGGCCCGGTTCGACTCCGCCGACACCACCGGGATCGCCTTCCACCCTGCGGCGCAGGGCATTTCGGCGGTGCTCGGCACGCGCGGGGAGATCCGGGCGGCCTCCGCCACCCTCTCCCTGCTGGACTTCGACTGGCACCTCTCGGCGGCCGGCCTGCGCGCCACCGCACTCGCCCCGCAGGCCGGCAGCGGCCCCCGCCCGGTCCGCGAGCCACGGCCCGGAAAGCTGATGGGCCATCACACCGAGCTGGCCGCCAAGCTGTTCCGCCGGGCGATGCTGGACGCCCGCCGGGTCGGCCACCCGGGCAGCGCGCACCGGGTGCCGCTGGCCGACCTGTGCCGCACCTTCGCGGGGGCGGGCAGCGGCATCGTCGCCGCCGGGGCGCACTCCGGCGGGCGGGAGCGGGAGGCGGCGTTCCTGCGGCTGATCGAGGGCTGGATGCGGTGCGGCGGACCGGCCATGGCGGACTGGTTCACGACCAACATCCGCCGTGACCCGGCACTCACCCGGATCCTGGCCTCGCTGCCCGACGGCCCGCCGCCCTCGCCGCCCGCCACCCCGCCCGCTCGTGCCCAGGTGCAACTGGCCCGCTTCACACCCGCCGGGGACTACCGCGCCGACTCCGCCGAGGAGCCCGACCCGTACCCCGCCACGGCCGTCCTGCTGCTCGCCGTGCCGCCCGGCTCAACCGCCGAACTCCCGTGGCGCCTGCACCGGGTGGAGTGCGCGGCCGTCACCGGCTTCCGCCTGGACACCGGCGCCTTCACCGGCACCGCCCGCCCCGCCGTGGCCGACACCCCGGACGGCGCCCGCCGGTTCACCCTGGACGACGGCGCCCTGACGCTGGTCGGCCCGGCGGACTGGGACCCGCACGACCAGTCGGCGACCCGCTGGTGAGGAACGCCGAAGGGCGGGACCTCGCGGCCCCGCCCTTCGTGCTTAGCTGCTATGACCGGTATCGGTAGCGGATCCGCCCCCGGGTCAGGTCATAGGGGCTGAGCTCCACCAGGACCCGGTCCTCGGGGAGGATCTTGATGTGGTTCTTGCGGACCTTCCCGCTGATGTGAGCGAGCACTTCGTGCCCGTTCTGGAGCTTCACCGTGAAGGTGGCGTCGCGCATGCACTCCACGACGGTGCCTTCGACTTCGATGCTTCCGGCTTTCGACAAGTTGTCCCTTTCCAAGGGTGGATGACGGTCCGTCGGAGCGGGCTGCTCCTCAGGTGCGGACCAGTTCGAGGTTGCCGCCCGCGCGGCGGGCGCCGGCGGACTCGAGCAGGGTGATGGCGGGCTGGTTGGACTCGTCCAGCTCGGTCCAGGCCGCGGGCGTGCCGGCCCGGTGCAGCTCGCCAAGGGTGTGGGCGAGCAGGGCGCGGGCGATGCCGCGGCGCTGGTGGTCGGCGCGGACGGCGAGCAGGCCGATCCGCGGCTGGCGGGTGAGCGGGCCGAGGCGGAGCAGGCCGACGTACTCGCCGCCGGCCACCGCCACGGCGAACCGGTCCGGGTGCGGGACCGGGGCACCGACCGGCCGGTGCAGCACCTGCACCGGGACGGCCTGCCAGCCCACGGTGGCCTCGACCTGGGCGCGGATGACGGTGTCGAGCGCGCTGAGCGGGCCGGCGTCGACCTGCCCGGCGGGCAGGATGGTGACGTCCTCGGGCGGGCGGACGGCCCCGAGGCCGGTGACCGCCGGGTCGGTGGGCAGCCGATAGCCGCGCTCGCGGCGGTGCGGCGTGAAGCCGGCCCGCTGCCAGCGGGCAACCTGCTGCTCGTCGGCCTCGTCGACCACCGTGTAGAGCGGGCCGGGGAGCCCGGCCGCGACCGCGGCGGCGAGCCGGTCGACGACCGCGCTGTCCCAGGCGTCGACACTGACGAAGAGGCGGCCGTCGGGCCGTCGGCAGGCGTCGGCCCGGCCGACTTCCTGCTCGGCCGCATGTGCCTGCCACTGGTGCTCACCGAGGCGGGACACCTGGACAGGGGCGGACGCCGGTGAAGATGGGGATTCCATGAGTTCTGCCTTTCGCGGGATGCCGTGTGATCCAGGCGCTCCCGGCGGCGGCTCTCTCAGTCGCCCGTCGTGACGGTACGGGGGAACACCCTGGTGGGTACAGCGTTCACGGGTGTCTCACCCCCTCTCGAGCGGTCACGATTCGACTGAACGCTACCAACTCGGGGCGCCCGAGCCAACCGGTTTTCCGCTTGAGGATGATTTGCGCGTTCATGAACGATCGGGAATGAACGCCGAATGTCCGAGAACGGACGACTATGCTGCGCCACGGGGGGAACCGGCACACGTCATGTCGGCGTCGCTCTGCGCAGGGACCCGGACCGGACCGGGTACGGACGAGCAGCAACGGAGACGGCCAAGGTGAGCGAATCGCACGCGGACAGCAGCGGCACGGCACGGCGTGCCCGCTCGGCGCAGCCGGCGGCGGCTGCCGGGGGCCGCGCGGCGGCGCGCAAGGGCCGGAAGAAGCCGAAGCGCAAGGGCCTGCGGATCCTGGCCTTCAGCACGGCGGGCGTGGTGCTGCTCGGCGCCGGCGGTGTGGCGTTCGTCTACGAGTGGCTGAACGGCAACATCAAGCACTCCCCGCTCTACTCCGGTGTCGGCGGCGACGCGGGCAAGGAGAAGCCGGACGCCTTCGGCCGCACTCCGATCAACATCCTGGTGATCGGCTCGGACACCCGCGACGACCCGACCGACTGCAGCATCGGCGGCGACTGCGGCTCGGGCGCCAACGCGGACGTGGAGATGGTGCTGCACGTCTCGGCCGACCGCAGCAACGCGACGGTGATGAGCATCCCGCGCGACACCGTGACCCAGCTGCCCGGCTGTGTGGACACCCAGAACCACACCACCATGAAGCCGCACCGGGACATGATCAACAGCACCCTGGACTACGGCCCCGGCTGCACGGTGGCCGCCGTGCACCAGCTGACCGGCATACCCATCGACCACTTCATGATGGTCGACTTCAAAGGCGTGGTGCAGATGTCGGACGCGATCGGCGGCGTGCCGGTCTGCGTCGACAACAACGTCTACGACCCGGATTCGCATCTGAAGCTGAAGAAGGGCACGCACACCCTCCAGGGCATGGCGGCGCTGCAGTTCGTTCGAACGCGGCATGGCTTCGGCGACGGCTCGGACCTGGGCCGCACGGTCTCCCAGCACATGTTCCTCAGCTCGATGGTCCGCCAGCTGAAGAGCGCGGGCACCCTGACCGACCCGACCGCCGTGCTCTCGCTGGCGAACGCCGCGACCAAGGCGCTGACGGTGGACGACGGGCTCGGCGGCATCACCAACCTGGTGAACCTGGCCGACGACCTGAACAAGGTGCCGACCAACCGGATCACCATGACCACCATGCAGAACGATCCCGACCCCAGCAACGACGCGCGCGTGGTCGTCGCGCCGGGCGCCCACAACCTCTTCAGCGCGATCATCAACGACGTCTCGCTGACCCAGGGCGACGGCTCCAAGTCCTCCGCGGCCGCCTCGGCGAATTCCACCACCGACCCGAACGCGAGCTCCGCCCCGGCCGCGCCCTCCTCCGCGCCGGCGCCCGCTCCCGCCAGCAGCAGCGCGGCCGCGGGTGCGCCGAAGGCCGACATCACCGTGCACGTGAAGAACGCCAGCGGGGTCGGCAACCGCGCCACCGAACTGTCCGACGCGCTCAAGTCCGCCGGCTTCGGCCCCGGCACCGGTCCGGCCAACGCGGCCGAGCCCCAGGAGACCAGTGAGGTGACCTACACGGCCGGCCGCGAGGCCGACGCCCAGGAGGTCGCCGCCTCGGTCGGCCTGCCGGCCTCGGCGGTCAAGCCGGGCGAGGGCCCGGGCATCTCGCTGGTGATCGGCAAGGACTGGCCGAGCGGCACCACCTTCGGCGCCGCGGCCTCCGGCTCGGCGGGCGGTGCTGGCGGCTCGGCCACCCCCGCGCCGGTCAACACCCAGCAGGCGCTCTCCGAGTCCAACGCCCAGACCGCCGACGACGGCAGCAAGTGCGCCCCGGTCTCCACCGACGCGACGGTGAAGCTCAACGGCGTGGGAATGAACCCGACCAAGGCCTACGCCCTCAGCCCCAAGGTGCCGGACTCCGCCAACTGACGCCGCGTCGGCTGACACGGCATCATGCCGCCTACGCGAGGGGAGAAGAACGCGCAGACAATGAGGGCATCCCTTGTTCGCACCGCAGCGCCACGACAAGAATCTCGATCTGCACCGAGGTTTCACAGATCCTCGAAGTCGTGGCTTCTCGGAACGAGGGGCCACCCTCCCCAGAAGGGCCTCATCATGACCGTCCTCAAGCGCGCGCTGGGAACCACTCTGGCCGCCGGCGCCCTCCTGCTGACCGTCGGCGCACTGCCGGCCGGCGCCCAGACCGCCGTCACCGGCCAGGCCTCCTTCGTCGGCGTCGCGTTCGCCAGCACCCCGTTCGTCGCGGACCTCGGCGCCTACAACAGCGCCTTCGCCAAGGCCAAGGCGGCGGGCTACACCACCGCCCAGTGCACGCTGGCCCACCCTGTGGTCGCCACCCCGCTCGGGACCCTCTGGCACGCCAGCGCGCTGGTCACCTGCAACGCCTGACGGACGGCTGAGGGCCGCTTCCCCTGCTGGAAACGGGGGGAAGCGGCCCCACCTACGTGAAAACCGCCCTCCGACGCACCAAGCTGGGAGGGTCAGCGTGCCGGCCCCGACCCGAAGGGCTCCCCCATGACCACCACCGTCCGCGCCGTCCACGTCACCGCTCCCAGCGGCCCGCCCGAGCTCGTCGAGGTGCCGCTGCGCGCGCCCGCTCCCGGCACCGTCCGGATCACCGTCGAGGCCTGCGGCGTCTGCCACTCCGACCTGCTGGTCAGCGCCGGCCTGATGCCCGGCACCACCTTCCCGGTCACCCCCGGCCATGAGATCGCCGGCCGGATCGACGCCCTCGGTGACGGGGTGTCGGGCTGGCAGGTCGGCGACCGGGTCGCCGTCGGCTGGTTCGGCGGCAGCTGCGGACGCTGCGATGCCTGCCGCTCCGGCGACGCCATCCACTGCCCCGAGATGCAGATCCCGGGCGCCGCCTACCCGGGCGGCTACGCGGACTCGGTGATCGTTCCCGTCGAGGCCCTGGCCGCCGTCCCCGACGGACTCACCGCGGCCGAGGCCGCGCCCCTCGCCTGCGCCGGCGTGACCGTCTTCAACGCCCTGCGCCACACCTCCGCCCGCCCCGGGGACACCGTCGCCATCCTCGGCCTCGGCGGCCTGGGCCACCTCGGCGTGCAGTTCGCCCATGCGATGGGCTTCCGTACCGTCGCCATCGCCCGCGGTGCCGAGAAGGAGCCGCTCGCCCACCAGCTCGGCGCCGACCACTACATCGACAGCACCGCCACCGACGTCGCCAAAGCCCTGCAGGCACTCGGCGGCGCCAAGGTCGTGCTCGCCACCATCACCCAGGCCGACGCCATGTCGGCCACCATCGACGGCCTCGGCCGCCGCGGTGAACTCGTCATCGTCGGCGTCTCCCCCGACCCCCTCACCGTCAACCCGCTGCAGCTCCTCAACGGCGACCGCACCGTTCGCGCGCACTCCTCCGGCACCGCCGTCGACACCCAGGACACCCTCCGCTTCGCCGCCCAGTCCGGCGTCCGCGCCTGGATCGAGGAGGTCCCGCTGGAGCAGACCCCGGCCGCCGTCGAGAAGATGGCCTCCGGCAAGGCCCGCTTCCGGATGGTGGTCACCACCGGGCGCTGAGCCCGGAGTGCTCCCCTATGCTGGGCCGACCGTCCGCCGGGGGCGGTCCACAAAGGGGCGTCGATGCTCTTCAAACACCAGCACCTGTTGAACGAGCTGCGCAGGACGGGCGTCCAGGCGACCGCCGAGATCCTCTCGGTCACCACCCTCGGCGGCGGCAGCGGCATCCGCGCCCTCTTGGCACCGGACGAGGACCTGGGCTCCCGCTGGCTGGACCTGCGGCTGAAGCTGCGGGTGGTGCCGCCGAACGCGATGGACCTGCCGTTCGAGGCCACCGTGCTGACCCGGATGCACACCCTCAAGGTCCAGGGCGGCAAGGTCCCGGTCTGGTTCGACCCGGCCGACCACTCCCGGCTGGTCGTCGACTACGAGGCCGACCTGGCGAACCATCAGCACTACCAGGCCGAGGCCGCCTACTACCGGGCCGAGTCCGACCTGCTCTCCCACCGCTACGACCAGCAGCCCGGCCTGGCCTGGACCCCGGTGGGCGGCCGGCTGCTGCCGGTCCAGGCCGCCCTCGGCCCGGGCCACGGCCGCCTCCTCACCACCGGCCCGCTCGGCGACCTCCTGCACGCCCCGGCCGAGGCCGCCGTCACCGCCGTCCGCACCCAGGCCGCCGCCCTGCTGCCCCACCTGGCCGCCGACTGGTTCACCCGCCACGACCTGCGCTTCGACCAGCCCTACGGCAACCTGCCGGAGGGCGCGGGCCCCGCGGAGGCGGCCGGCACCGCGCTGGCCGTCGCCGTCGCGCTGGTCTCACTGATCAGCGGCCGGATCGTCCGCCCGGAGTCCGCGGTGACCGGAGCACTGGCCCCGACCGGCGACCTGCTGGCGATCGCCGACCTGAAGAGCGCGGCCGCCGGCGCCAAGCACGGCCACGCCACTCGCCTGATCACCCCGGCCGCCAACGAGCCCGAGCGGCAGCACCTCACGGCCAAGCAGTCACAGGGCCTGGAGTTCGTCCTCGCCGCCACCCTCCCCGAGGCTGTCCGGGCCGCCCTCGCCAGGCACCCGGTGAAGGGGCACGCCGTACCGGCCTGAGGCCGGGGCATCGGCCGGTGTGCGGAGCGGGCCGGGGTTCTGCCGAGACCGTGTCGGTCGGGTTCCCGGGGAGGGCCCGGGCGTTTGCCGACGCTGCCGTACCGGGAACCGTCGCGGGAGCCGGCCCGCATGGACCCGCCTCGAGCGGGCAGACGCCCGGCATGACGAGTTCCTCCGCCGTGCCATCGGACGCGGGGTCCGCCGACGGGTTGCGGCGGGCCTTCGTGCTGGGTGGCGGCGGTTACCTGGGGGCGCACGAGGTGGGGATGCTGCAGGCCCTGCTGGCTGCGGGCATCCGTCCGGACCTGGTGGTCGGCACCTCGGTCGGTGCCATCAACGGCGCGCTGATCGCCGCCGATCCGAGCAGCGCGGCCGTCCGGCGACTGGCCGATGTCTGGGTCGGGCTGACCGGCTCGGCGGTCTTCTCCGGCTCCCTGCTCCAGCGGACCCGGACCGCCGTACGCAGCCGCACCCATCTGCACGCGGACGGGCCGCTGCGGGCTCTGCTGGAGCGCCACTTCGACGGGCGGCGGATCGAGGACCTGGCCGTGCCGTTCCAGTGCGTGGCGGCGGAGGTCGAGTCGGCCGCCGAGCACTGGTTCACCGACGGCCCGGTGGTCGAGGCGCTGCTCGCCTCCTGCGCGGTGCCCGGCCTGCTCCCGGCGGCGCAGGTCGGCGGGCGGCACTACCTGGACGGCGGGCTGGTGAACAGCATCCCGGTGGGGCGGGCGGTCCAGCTGGGTGCCCGGGAGGTCTACGTGCTCCAGGTGGGCCGGGTCGAGCAGCCGCTGCGGCCGGCGCGGCTTCCCTGGGAGGTCCCGCTGGTCGCCTTCGAGATCGCCCGCCGCCACCGCTTCGCGCACGACATGGGCGACCTGCCGCCGGATGCGGTGGTGCACGTGCTGCCCTCCGGCGCCGCCGACGAGCCGCCGCCCGGCCCGGTGGCCCAGCTGCGCTACCGGGACGCCCGCCGGGTGGCGGAGCGGATCGACCGGGCCCACCGCGCCACCGCCCGCTACCTGGCGGGCGAGGCGCGCACCTGACGGGCGCCGGCCGTGCACTGGCCCCGGCGCCTGCTCCGGCGCCTGCTGACCGTCCCGGCGCTGATCGCCGCGATCCCGGTCGCCGTGCTGCTGCTGGGCGCGACGGCCCTGGTCCAGCTTCCGTTGCTGCTGCTCGGCGACCGACGGGCCCGGGCGGTGCGGCTGGCCGCCTTCCTGCTGCTCTACCTGCTGGTCGACGCCTGTGGTCTGGTGGCCGCCTGCGTCATCGGACTGCGGCGCCCGCCGGTGCGCGCCGAGCTGGACCAGCGCCTGCTGGTCCGGCTGCTCGGCGTGCTGCACCGCGGCGGTGCCCGGCTGTTCCGCCTGCGCCTGCGGGTCGATCCCGATCCCGCGACCCGGTGCGGCGGCGGCACCGGCCGGCCGCTGCTCGTGCTCGCCCGGCACGCCGGCCTCGGCGACTCCTTCCTGCTGGTGGAGCAACTGGCCGGGCAGGCCGGCTACCGCCCGCGGATCGTGCTGAAGCGGTTGCTGCGTCTGGACCCCTGCCTGGATGTGCTGCTCGGCCGGTCGCCCGCCTGCTTCGTCCCGCCCGAGCATGCGGACCGGACCCTGACGGCGCAGCGGATCGGCGAACTCGCCGCCGGGCTGGGAGCCGGCGAGGCGCTGGTGCTCTTCCCCGAGGGCGGCAAGTTCACCGAGCGGCGGCGTGCCCGGGCGATCCGCAGCCTGCGCCGCAACGGCGAACGGGAGCGGGCCGAACGGGCCGGCCGCCACCCGCACGTGCTCCCGCCGCGGACCGCCGGGGCCCTGGCCGCCCTCGCCGCCGCGCCCGGGGCGGACGTGGTGTTCGCCGCGCACACCGGCCTGGACGCCATGGACTCGGTGCGCGCCACGTGGCGGGCGCTGCCGCTGGCCCGGCCGGTCCGCGCCCGCTGGTGGCGGGTGCCGGCGCACCGCGTGCCCGCGGAACCGGCGGCCCGCGAGGCGTGGCTGCTCGCGCAGTGGGACCGGGTGGACGCGTGGATCGCTGCCGAACGACAGGCGGAAGGCACCTGACGGAGCCGGGCGGCTCAGCCTCCCGGCTCCCCCTCCCCCTCCTCCTCCGCCGCCGGCGGCAGCAGCGGGCCCAGCGGGCCCAGGTCAAGGTTGAGATCCCGCATGGTCAGCCCGTACCGGGCGCAGAGTTCGGTCATCCGGTCGTGCAGGGCCATCAGGGTCGCTCCCAGCTCCTCCTCCTGCTGCTCCGTCAGGTCCCCGCCCTCCACCCGGTGGAGCGCCTGGCGTTCCATCAGCTGCCGGAGCAGCTCGACCACGGTGAGCACCAGCTTCATGAGGTCCCGCTCCACGCTCTCGGAGTCGGTGCTGATCCGGTGCGGGAGCCGCCGCCCCTGCTCCGGGCCGTCCTCCTGGTACCGCCGGGGCCCGCCGGGCCGGCCCGTGGTCACGGTGTCCCCGCCGGTCCGGGGGTGTCGGGGCGTTGCCACGGCACCGGGGCGCGTTCGCTGACCGACACGACCAGGGCGCGCAGCGAGACCCGCACGAGGTCGATGTCGGCGATGGACAGGACGAGGTCGCCGGTGATCACCACCCCGCCGCTGAGCAGCCGGTCCAGCAGGTCGACCAGGGCGACCTGGCGTTGCGGCAGACGCGTGCCGTCACCGCCCGGACGGCTCTCGACGGTGTTCATGGCGGGCCGTCCGGTTCGGGCAGACCGGCGAAGGAGTACGGCGCCCACGGTCCGGTGACCTCGACGCGCACGCCCGTGAGGCCGTCCGTGCACCGGAGCAGGTCCGCGCGGAAGGCTCCGGCCTGCTCGGCGGGCACCAGGTAGGCGTCGTTGCTGACGTTCTGTCCCGGTCCGGCCGCCAACTCGCCCTGCTGGACGCGGTGCCGGGCCCGCTCCACGGCCTGGGCGCGGGCGGCCGCCGCGATCCGCTCCGCCGCCCGCTCGGCCGCCCGGTGCGCGTCCTCGCGGGCGTGCTGCTCACCGCGGCGCCGGTGCAGGTAGGCGCGTCCCGGGCCGAGCGCGGGATCGGGAGCAGCCGGGGCGGGGGCGCCGGGGGCGGTGTCGACGTAGAGCTTGACGCCCAGTTCGACCCGGCCGTCCAACTCGCCGAGCCGGCCCAGGAGGAGCGCCTTCCGCTCGCCGAGCATGGCGAGGATCCGGTCCTCGTCCAGGTAGACCGTCGCCAGCCGCAGGGGCAGGACGGTGCCGTGGGCCGCCAGTGCCTCGATCACGCCGTCGTGCGCGCGGGCGAGGGCTTCGAGCCATCCGAGGTCTTCCAGGTGCTCCCGCAGCGCCGTCTCGCGGAACTCGTCCGCGGGGACGGGGCTGACGACCGCCAGCAGCGCGGCGTCCGCGTCGGCCTCCAGGTCGGAGCCGGTCGGTACGGTGTGCACCGGTGCGCCGAGCACGCCGCGGACGGCGTCCAGCCCGCCGGCCGGTCCGGGGGGTCCCCGGACCACGGCGTAGACATAGCTGAGCCGGTCGGCGTTCACGGGTCGTCCCGGGTGCCGGCGCGCAGTTCCTCGATCTGCCGGCGCAGCCGACGGTTCTCCGCCTCGAGAGCGGACGGGCCGGCACCCGCGTCACCGGCACCGGAGGAGAGCGCGGGATCGTGTTCCCACCAGTCGATGCCCATCTCCTTGGCCTTGTCCACCGAGGCCACCAGCAGGCGCAGTTTGACGGTGAGCAGTTCGATGTCCAGCAGGTTGATCTGGATGTCGCCGGCGATGACGATGCCCTTGTCCAGCACGCGTTCCAGGATGTCCGCGAGATTGGCGGAAGAGGGCTCGGCCGGCGGCGGCCCCGCCCGGGCGGGGAAGGAGCCGAGGCGGTTGACCACGGAGTCACTCATGCTGTGCTGCCCTCCTCTCGTCTGCCAATCGGTTCCGGCCGGTTCCGGTCGGATGCGGTCACCGGCCGCGGCTCTGGCGGTACGCCCTGATCTCGTCGAGACGGTCCAGGAGTTCGTCCTCGCGCCGGTCGAAGTCCCGTTGGCCGATCCGCCCGGCCACCAGCTCGCGCTCCAGCGCGGCGAGCTCGCGTTCGACGGGCTCGGGGTCGTAGTACTCGTCCTCGGCGGCCTCGATGACCCGCCCGATCACCCAGGCCGTGCCGCGCACGGGTGCGAGCGGGAGGGTGAGGATCTGACCGATCAGGCCCATGGCCGGCTCCTGGTCCTTCAGACGAAGCTGTAGGCCGGAAGGGGCCCGTGCAGCCGGAGGTCGACGTCGGTGCCGAGGTCGTCGGCGACGCCCTGCCGGGCGGCGAGGAACGACCTCCGGTGGTCGTTGTCCACCAGGAAGGACACGTTCAGGAAGTCCTCACCGGTGGGCGCGGACTCGCGTTGCCCGCGGGTGTGCGGGGCCAGCCGGGCGGTGATGCCGGCGGCCAGTGCCTGCTGGCGTGACCGGACCTCCTGGGCCACCAGCTCGCCGAGCGCGAGCGGCAGGTCGGGGCTTCCGGTGCCGGCCTTGATCTCGTCGTTGAGCTGCCTGGCCCGGGGTGAGTCCCGCAGGATCTCGCGCAGCAGCGCCTCCTCGGCGACGGCTGCCTTGAGGTGGTACTCGGCACAGCCGTCGAGCTCGGTGAGCCGTCGGGTGTACTGGTCGCGCCCCATCTCCAGGGCCGCCCGGACCACGTGGTCATCGGGAGCGGTGAAGCCGAACCGCAGCGGCAGCACGGTGCCCTCGGCCATCAGCTGCTCCTGGATGGCCTGATGGGCCATCAGGTCGCGCCGCTTCGGCCGCAGCCCTGGGGGCGAGTCGCTGACGACGGCGCGCAGCGGCCCGGCCTCCACAGTGCGCAGGGCCGCGGGGGTGGGACCGACGCCGCTCAGACCCTTCAGGTCGAGCGGGTGGTCGGCGGCGGTGATGGAGTAGACGTAGACGGACATCTCACTCCTCCTCCTGCCGCCGCACGGACCGGCGGGCCGGCCGCTTCCGCCTCGGCGCGGGCGCTTCCTCGGCTTCGGGCTCACGCTCGTCCTCGTCCTGGCGCTCGTCCTCGTCCTCGTCGTTGCCGCGGCCGCGCAGGGAGTCGCTGACGGCCTCGACCGCGCCGCTCAGCGCGCCCTTGCTCTTGCCGCGCGCGCCCTTCTCGGTGGTCTCTCCGACGATGTCGGTGAGCTGGGCGGGGGCGTTGCGCCCGGACTCCAGGTTGAGGCGGTTGCAGGCCTCGGCGAAGCGCAGGTAGGTGTCGACGCTGGCGACCACGATCCGCACGTCGATCTTCAGGAGCTCGATGCCGACCAGCGAGACCCGAATGAAGACATCGATGACCAGGCCGCGGTCGAGGATCAGCTCGACGATGTCGTAGAGGTTTGCGGTGGTCCCGCTGCGGGAGGCACCGGTTGCGCCTTGCGGCACCACAGTCACGGGTGCCTCCTTTCGCCCCGGTCGCGGAACACGCCCACGGCGTCGGTTCGGTGCGACGGGGAATCCGTCAGGTCGGTCGGTCGACCTGTCCACGGGTGTAGCGGCGGGTCCGCTCGTAGGACAGCAGTTCGCCCTGCCCGTCGAGGGTGACCCGGTAGCTGGCCAGCACACTGGTCGTCTCGGGCACGCGCTCCAGCTCCATCACCTCCACGTCGGCCTCCCAGCCGTCCTCGGCGGGCCGCAGTGCCGACACCGACTCGGGGATCCGGCCGAGCAGCTCCGCCAGTTGTTCGGAGGCCTTGCGCATCGCGGCCGGCGCCGACATCCGTGGGCGGCGCGGCGCCTCGGCGTCCGCGTCGCGGGCAGCGGCCGGACGCGTACGGGCCTTGCGCGGCCTCGCACTCGCATCCTTGTCCGCAACCATGTCCGTTTCCCGGTTCAGAGCCGTCCTTGCGGTCTTGCCACCGTCGCGGCTACCCCGTTTGCCGTCGAACTATCCCGTCGACTGGGGGTTTACATGAGCTCATCCCTGATCATGCGCTACGCACGGGAGGGCCCGAACGACGTCACGGGCACACCCCTTCACTGGTGCCGATCCTCCTGGAAGGGATGAGTGCCCGGAAAGGGGACGATCATGAAGGACGGCACCAAGGTGGCCCTGGCAGCCGCTGTCGCCGGCGGGTACGTGCTCGGCCGCGCGAAGAAGGGGCGCCTGGCGTTCGCCGCCGCCACCTACCTCGCGGGCCGCCGGTTCGGCCTGGACCCGCGGCAGCTCGCGACGCAGGGCCTGCGCAAGCTCAACGAGGTCCCGCAGGTCGCCGAGCTGAACGAACAGGTCCGCGGCGAGCTGCTCGAAGCCGGCAAGAAGGCGCTCGCCTCGGCTGCGGACCGCCGCATCGGCGAGTTCGCCGACTCGCTGCGCGAACGCACCCGCAGCATCGGCGAGCCCGGGTCGCAGGAGGACGAGGAAGCGGAGGAGGAAGAAGAGGAACCGTACGACGAGGAGGAGCCCGAGGACGAGGAGGAAGAGGAAGAGCCGGAGGAGGAAGAGGAGGAGGAGGAAGAGGCTCCGAAGGCCGCCGCCAAGCCCGCCAGGAAGACCGCCTCCCGGGCCCGGAAGTCGGCACCGGCGGCGAAGAAGCCCAGGAGCGGCTCCACCGCGAAGCGGTCGACCGCACGCTCCTCCGCCACCAAGTCCTCCACTGCCAAGCCGGCGGCCCGGAAGAGCACCGCACCGGCGAAGAAGACAGCCGCGAAGAAGACAGCCGCGACCAAGCGGACGGCTGCCAAGCCGGCGAGCCGCACCCGACGGAGTTGAGTCATGGCTGCCACCGAACAGAAGTCAGCGGACAAGTCGGGAGTGGAACGACTGCGCGAGGAAGCCGGCAACTATCTCGGGGCACAGCTGGAGAACCTGATCGGGAAGGCCGGCGACAAGATCACCGACCTGACCGAGGGCCTCGGCGACGTCGCCGACAACGGCGGCACCCTCTCCGCGGTCGGCAGCCGGGTGCTCCAGGGCGACTCGCCCGTCAAGGCCTTCGTCGGGGAGAAGGCCAAGCACCTCAAGGACACCGTCGTGGACAAGGCCAAGGACGTCCTCCCCGGCGGCAAGGGCAGCGGCAAAGCCGGCCGCAAGGCCGGCAAGAAGACCATGAACATCGTCGAGACGCTGGACGTCGGAGTGCCGGTGCGGACCGCCTACGACCACTGGACCCAGTACGAGGACTTCAGCGGCTTCGCCAAGGGCGTCCAGAACGTCTCCCAGGGCGACGAGACGACCACGGACTGGCAGGTCAAGGTCGGACCCTCGAAGCGCAGTTTCAAGGCGACCGTCCAGGAGCAGATCCCGGACGACCGCATCGTGTGGAGCTCGGAAGGGGCCAAGGGCAGCACCCGAGGGGCTGTCAGCTTCCACGAGCTCGCGCCGAACCTGACCCGCATCGTCCTCGTGGTGGAGTACTACCCCAGCGGGTTCTTCGAGAAGACCGGCAACCTGTGGCGTGCCCAGGGCCGACGGCTCCGCCTGGACTTCAAGAACTTCCAGCGGCACGTCTCCCTCAGCAACGACGAGGCCGAGGGCTGGCGCGGCGAGATCCGCGACGGCGAGGTCGTCCGCTCCCACGACGAAGCCATGGAGGAGGAAGAGGCTGCCGAGGACCAGTCGGCAGAGGCCGAGGAGGACGAAGAGGAGCCCGAGGACGGCGAGGACTACGAGGACGAGGAGGAAGAGCCTGAGGACGAGGAGTACGAGGACGAGGAAGACGAGGAGGAGCCCGAGGACGAGGAGGACGAGGAGGAGGAGGAGGAGTAGCGGAACCCGGCCAGCCCGCTGCTCCCGGACTCGCTCCCCCGCCTCAGGCCTTCAGCCACCGGTCGAACCAGTCGCGGGTTCGCCGGAGCGCGTCGAGCTGGTGGGCGCGCTCCTGGAGCCCGTGCCCCTCGCGCGGGTAGACGACGAGCTCGTGCTCGGCGCCGAAGTGGCGTAGCGCGCGGTGGAAGTGGATCGCCTGGCCGAGCGGGACGTTGGTGTCCTCCTCGCCGTGCAGAATGAGCACCGGGGTGCGGATGTCGGCGGCGTAGGAGATCGGACTGTTCCGGTCGTGGACGTGGGGTCCGGGGCCTTCCCATCCGGTGCTGCCGCCGAGCTCGGCGTCGAGGAGGCCCCAGTCGCCGGTGCCCGCCTGCATGCCCCAGTCGCTGATGCCCGCGCCCGTCACCGCCGCCTTGAAGCGGTCCGAACGTGCTACCGCCCAGGCCGCCATGAAGCCGCCGTGGCTCCAGCCGGCGATCCCCAGGCGTTCGGGGTCGGCGACGCCCTGCGCCACCAGCAGGTCGATCCCGCCGAGGATGTCGGTCCATTCGTCACCGCCGACCGCACCGGCCGCCGCGACGGCGAACTCGTGGCCGTGCCCCGAGCCGCCTCGGGGGTTGGCCAGGAAGACCGCGTACCCGGCAGCCGCCAGCCACTGGCCGCAGTCGACCGGGGTGAGGGCGAACTCGTCGGCGTAGCGGAAGTAGGGGCCGCCGTGGACCAGGGTGACGAGCGGGAACGGACCGTCCTCGCGGGTCCGACCCGCCGGCAGGATCAGCAGGCCGTCCAGTTGGAGCCCGTCGGCGGCCTGGTAGGCGAGGCGCTGCTGGACTCCCCAGCGGATGCCGCGCAGTTCGGGCGCGGTGTCGCTGAGCCGGCGCAGGGGTCCGCCGGTGGGTCCCGCGTGGACGTTCCTGGGCTCGTACGCCGTGCTCGCCAGCAGGGCGACGGTCTCGCCGGTCCGGCTGGCGGTGAGTCCGGCGAGCGTGCCGGGGGCGGCGGTCACCCGCTGGAACCGCCGGGACTCGGGGTCGAGCCGGTACAGCGCGGTGTCCAGGCCGTCGGCGAAGAGCGCCAGTGGCGGTCCGTCGGCGACCTGCACCAGTTCGGTCGGGCAGACCGGCAGGCCGGCGGTGAGGTTCTGCTGCCCGGAGATCACGGCGAGCCCGCCGACCAGGTGGCCGGGGGTGACGGCCAGGTGGGCGAGGTGCCAGTCACCGTCCTGGCGCCACCAGACCGGGGAGTGGGCCTCGAACCCGACCGGGCCGAGGTCCTGGACGGCGCCCGTCCCCGGGTCGACCAGGTGGAGTTCGGCCGTCCGGACGCCGGGGTCGAGTTCGGGGGTGGACCAGCTGAGCACCGCCAGCGGGCCGCCGTCCGGACGCTGGGTCAGCTCGACCACGTGCCGGTCGCCGAGGCCGTCCACGGTGCGCAGCGCGCCGGTCTCGAGGTCGAGCAGGCGCAGCCGGGTGACGGGCAGGTGCCGGCCCCAGACCCTGGCGTCGTCGAGCCCGGTGTCCCGGGGCTCGTCCTCGGCGAGCAGGGCGACGGTGCGGTTGTCGAGCAGCGGGTGGTGGTCGCGGACCCCGCCGCGCCAGGAGGTCAGGGCCTCGGCCGCACCGCTGGCCAGGTGGAGCCGCTGGAGCTGGGCGGTGCCCGGCTCCGCGCGGTCGGAGGTGAAGAGCAGGGCGGCCGAGTCCGGCGACCACTTCGGGGCGAACTCGCGGGCCGTCCCGTCGGTCAGCCGGCGCGGAGGTGTGCCGCCGTCGGCGGCGGTGAGCCAGATCGACCCGTGCGGACGCCCGTTGGCGAGCACCGCATAGGCGACCAGGCGGCCGTCCGGTGAGAGGGCCGGCGCCGCGGCGGTGGCTGCGTCCACCACCAGCTCGGCGGTGAGCGGGCCGGTCGGTTCGGGGGTCGGCTGCACCATCCTGACTGCCTCTCACTCGACGGGGCTCACTTCAGCAGCCTAGACGCCTTGGCTGCCAAGGGCGTTGTAGAGTCGGCGGGCGGCAAACACCGCCACCCCAAGTCGGCGCGAACACGCCATGTCATGTTCCAGGCACCGTTGCCGCCTACCCTTGGCCCACTGCTGCCACCAGCATTCCGCCTATCCCTCCCTCCGGTACCACTCCGCATGTCAGGAGAGACATGTCCGTACTGGCACTGGCACGTAAAGGTCCCCACTTGCTCGCAGGCGTCCTCGCCGCGGCGCTCGCCTTCGCCGCCCCGGCGTACGCCTCCCCCGCCCAGCACGCCGGTCACGCCACCGCGCCCGCGCTCACCGAGGTCAGCACCGACCCCTACACCGACGCGCAGGCCCAGCACGCCACCGAGGTCGAGCCGGACACCTTCAGCTCCGGCAGCACCGTCGTCTCCGCCTTCCAGGTCGGCCGGGTCAGCGGCGGCGGCGCCTCCAACATCGGCTGGGCGACCTCCACCGACGGCGGCCAGACCTGGACCCACGGCTTCATGCCCGCCGCGACCACCAACACCGGCGGACCGTACACGGCCGCCAGCGACGCCTCGGTCGCCTACGACGCCAAGGACGGCGTCTGGATGGTCTCCTGGCTGGGCATCACCTCCGGCAGTGTGGTCGACGTGGAGCTCAGCCGCTCCACCGACGGCGGCCACACCTGGGGCAGCCCGGTCACCATTTCCACCGGCACCTTCGACGACAAGAACTGGACGGTCTGCGACGACCACCCGGCCAGTCCCTACTACGGCCACTGCTACACCGAGTACGACGACGCCAACGCCGGCGACGCCGAGCACATGCGCACCTCCACCGACGGCGGCGCGACCTGGGGCGCCGAGCGCAGCCCGGCCGACAGCCCGAGCGGGCTCGGCGGCCAGCCGGTCGTGCAGCCCAACGGGACGGTCGTGGTGCCGTTCTCCTCGGGCAGCGCCAGTGCCGAGGACGCCTTCACCTCCACCAACGGCGGCACCAGTTGGACCGCCAGCGTGCAGATCGCCACGGTCTCGCACCACACCGTCTCCGGCCTGGAGAGCGACGCGGCCGCCGACATCGCCAAGCTGCCGCGCGACACCTTGCGCGAGAGCTCGCTGCCCTCCGCCGAGATCGACGCCGCCGGCCGGGTCTACGCGGTCTGGTCCGACTGCCGCTTCCGCAGCGGCTGCACCAGCAACGACATCATCATGTCGACCTCCACCAACGGCACCACCTGGAGCACGCCGACCCGGGTGCCGATCGACGCGGCCACCAGCGCGGCCGACCACTTCACGCCGGGCATCGGCGTGGACCCGAGCAGCTCGGGCAGCACGGCCCGCCTCGGCCTGACGTACTACTACTACCCGAACGCCGCCTGCACGGACACCACCTGCCAGCTCGACGCGGGCTACGTCTCCTCCGCGGACGGCGGCAGCACCTGGACCCCGGCCGTGCAGCTGGCCGGGCCGATGACCCTGGCCTGGCTGCCGAACACCAGCCAGGGCCGGATGTTCGGCGACTACATCTCCACCTCCGTGCTGGCCGGCGGCAACGCCGTCCCGGTCATCCCGATCGCCCACGCGCCGAACGGCAGCACCTTCGACGTGGCGATGTACGCGCCGACCGGCGGCCTGCCGGTGGGCCAGGCCTCGGGCACCGAGACCGTCACCGTGGCCAACCCGGGCAGCCAGACCGGCACCGTCGGCACGGCGGCCTCGCTGCAGCTCTCCGGCTCGGACTCGGCGGGCAAGGCGCTCAGCTACTCGGCGACGGGGCTGCCGGCCGGCCTGTCGATCAATGCGAGCAGCGGCCTGGTCTCCGGCACCCCGACCACCGCGGGCACCTCCAGCGTGACCGTCACCGCGACCTCCGGCACCGCCACCGGGTCCACCACCTTCAGCTGGACGGTCAACCCGGCGGGCGGCGGCTGCACCGGCGGCGGCCAGCTGCTCGGCAACCCCGGCTTCGAGACCGGCTCCGCCTCCCCGTGGACCGCCTCCTCCGGCGTGGTCGACAACTCCACCGGCGAAGCCGCCCACAGCGGCTCCTGGAAGGCCTGGCTGGACGGCTACGGCAGCGCCCACACCGACACCCTCTCCCAGACGGTGACCATCCCGGCCGGCTGCAAGGCGAGCTTCAGCTTCTGGCTGCACGTCGACACCGCCGAGACCGGCACCACCGCCTACGACAAGCTGACCGTCCAGGCCAACTCCACCACCCTGGCCACCTACAGCAACGTCAACGCCGCCACCGGCTACGTGCAGAAGAGCTTCGACCTCTCCAGCTTCGCCGGCCAGTCCGTCACCCTGAAGTTCACCGGCACCGAGGACTCCTCGCTGCAGACCAGCTTCGTGATCGACGACACCGCCCTGAACGCCTCCTGATCCACCGTCGCACCGGGCCCTGCCGCTCTCCGCGCCCCGGCGCGGGGAGCGGTGGGGCCGCTGCCCGGCCCGGCCACCGTTCGGGCCGGGCAGCGGCCTGTCCGGACCCGGTGTCCAGGTGTCCCGGTGTCCCGGCATCCCTGCGGAACCGCTGGGGAGGCGGTAGCGTCCAAGCCTCGGCCGAACCGGAAGCCCGCTGCACTGAAGGGTGCTGATGAACCGCAAGCTCGCCGTCCTGACGGTGACCGCCACCGCGCTGACCGGCGCCTTGACCGCCTGCGGCTCCGGTCCCGGCCGCCCGCACGGGAGCCCCGGGCCGACCGTCAGCGCCTCCGCCTCCGCGCCGCCCGTGACCGCGCCCAGTGCCTCGCCGAGCGCCGTGCCCACCCTGCCGGAGCAGCCGACGCCCACCCCGACGCGCACACCCACCCCCATGCCCACGCCGGCACCGACCCAGACCCAGACCCCGCGGCACCCGATCCCCGGCACGACGCCGAGCCCGGTGGGTAGCACGCCCGTCGCCACCCCCACGCCCGCGACCGCGACCGCCGCTCCCGAGAACCCGGGCGACCCGCTGCACCCCACCCTCCGGCCGCGGTAGCCGCCCGCCTCAACTCCCCGACAACGCAGGGTGCTCGGGTCGATCCGGTGGACGGCCGGCGGAGCGCCCGCACAGCCGCGGCGGCGATCTCGGGCTCCCGCTCACCGCGCGGGGTGGACCGGGCTCCGCGCCGGTACGGTCGGCGGGCCCTGTCAGATCCATCGGACTGAGTACGAGAGCGGATACCCCACCACACCGCCACCCGACATGCTGACGGCAGGACAGGTTTCGCAGCGTCAGGGAGTGACCGGATATGCAGCAGCGCCCGTTGGTCGGTTGGTTCACCGCCGTGCTCGCCCTCGCGGCGACGACGGCGGGGTGCGGCGGCTCGTCCGCCCCGGCGAGGAGCCAGTCCGGTGATGCCGTCGTGCCGGCCTCGCTCCCGGCGGCCCTGAGCCAGGCCCACGCCGACAGCACCGCCCGCCACTTCCAGCTGCTGTACGGCACGGGCGGCCAGGCCGCCAACGGCGAGCCCGCCCTCGCCGCGGCGGCCTCGCAGTTGCCGCAGCTCACCGGCATCGACCCTGCGAGCGCCGCCACCGCGCTCTCGGTCGGCGCCCCGCCCACCGCGGTCGGCTTCCTCTACGGCTCCTTCGACACCGCCGCGATCGGCACCAAGCTCACCGCCCTCGGCTACCACCGCCAGGACCTGGGCCACGGCGAAGCCCTCTGGACGATCCGCGACGACCACCAGCTCGACGCCGGCAGCCCGCTGACCGAGCTGGGCATCGCCGGTGAGCTGAACGTCATCCGGCTCTCCCCCGCCCGCCTGGTCTACGGCGGTGCCCACAGCGACCTGGACCGGGCGCTCGCCACCAGCGGCCCCGCCCTGGCCGACGACCGGCTGATCGGCGGCCTCGCCTCCTGCCTCGGCGACACCGCCAGGGCCGCGCAGATCGGCCAGGACCCCACCGTCGGCGCCGCCCCCTTCGGGCTGGGCATCTCCCAGGCCGGCGGCGAGGTGGTCTGCCTCTCCGCCCCCTCGGCCGACGCCGCGCAGGCGATGGCCACCGCCTGGCCGCAGCGGGCCGCGACGGCGAACTCCGCCAAGACCGACCAGCCCTGGTCGACCCGGCTCGCCGACCCCGCCGCCACCGTGGTCGGCGGCCCGGCCCACCTGGTGCGGCTGACGGCCCGTCCCACCGACTCGGACCAGGTGCTCTTCCAGGCCTCGATGAACCAGGACCTCGGCGAGCTGCTGGGCGGCCTCGGCACCCGCCCCTGAGCACCCGTCAGCTGGTTCCCGCCACCATAGGACCGGCGGGGATTGTGGTGTCCCATCACATGTGACCGCCGCCGCCCGGCTCCTACCTTGTGCGCATGGACAGCAGGATCTTCCCAGGTGGCACAGGTAGCACAGGTGCCACAAGCGCCACAGGCGCCACAGCCGCGCGCAGCCCCGCAGCGGACCTGGCCGGCCGCAAGGCGCTGGTGACCGGCGCCGCCAGCGGGATCGGACGCGCGTGCGCCCGGGCCTTCGCCGAGGCCGGGGCGCACGTCTACGTGGTGGACCTGGCCGGCGAGGCGGCCGAGCGGGTGGCCGCGGAGGTCGGCGGCACGGCGCTGGTGGTCGACCTCTCGGTCGCCGAGGCGGTCGAGGGGCTGCCCGCCGACGCCGACATCGTGGTCAACAACGCCGGCCTGCAGCACGTCGCGCCGATCCACGACTTCCCCCCGGAGCGCTTCACCCTGATCCAGCGGGTGATGGTGGAGGCCCCGTTCCGGATCGTCCGGCGCACCCTCCCCGCGATGTACGAGCGCGGCTGGGGCCGGATCGTCAACATCTCCTCCGTGCACGGCCTGCGCGCCAGCCCGTTCAAGTCGGCGTACGTGACGGCCAAGCACGCCCTGGAGGGGTTCAGCAAGGTCACCGCGCTGGAGGGCGCCGCCCACGGGGTGACCAGCAACTGCGTGAACCCGGGCTACGTGCGCACGCCGCTGGTGGAGAACCAGATCGCCGCCCAGGCCCTCGCGCACGGCATCTCCGCGGCGGACGTGGTCGAGGACATCATGCTCGACCGCACCGCGATCAAGCGCCTGATCGAGCCGGAGGAGGTGGCGGCCGCGGCGCTCTGGCTCTGCGGCCCCGCCTCGGGCTACGTCACCGGCGCCTCCCTCCCCCTGGACGGCGGCTGGACCGCCCACTGAGCCCGCCCCACCACCCCTCCCCCGCTCCCGCAGAACGGTGTCCCCCATGGCCAGTACTTCCCGCCCAGCGAGCAGCAGCCCGTCCGGCCTCGTCCGCGTGGTCGGCGCGAGCCTGATCGGCACCACCATCGAGTGGTACGACTACTTCCTCTACGGTTCCTCCGCCGCCCTGGTCTTCGGCCACGTCTTCTTCCCCAAGTCCGACCCGCTGACCGGCACCCTGCTCTCCTTCCTCACCTATGCGATCGGCTTCGCCGCCCGGCCGATCGGCGCCCTGGTCTTCGGCCACTACGGCGACCGGCTCGGCCGCAAGAGACTGCTGGTGGTCAGCCTGCTGATGATGGGCGGCGCCACCGCGCTGATCGGCTGCGTGCCCGACTACAACAGCATCGGCGTGGCCGCGCCGGTGCTGCTGACCACGCTGCGCCTGGTCCAGGGCTTCGCGCTCGGCGGCGAGTGGGGCGGCGCGGTGCTGCTGGTCTCCGAGCACGGCGACGCCCGGCGCCGCGGGTTCTGGGCCTCCTGGCCGCAGGGCGGCGCCCCGGCCGGGAACCTGCTGGCGGTCGGCGTGCTCGATCTGATGACCAGTCTGCAGAGCGACAAGGAGTTCCTGGCCTGGGGCTGGCGGATCCCGTTCCTGCTCTCGGCGGTGCTGGTGGCGGTCGGGCTCTGGATCCGGCTCTCGGTGGACGAGTCGCCGCTGTTCAAGCAGGCGCTGGCCAGGGCGGAGCAGCGCGAGCGGGCCGAGCAGCCGCCGATGGTCGCCGTGCTGCGCCACCACTGGCGGGACATCCTGGTCGCGATGGGCGCCCGGATGGCGGAGAACATCTCGTACTACGTGATCACCACCTTCGTGCTGGCCTACTGCGTGGAGCACCTGAAGCTGCCCAAGGACACGGCGCTCAACGCGGTGCTGATCGCCTCGGCGATCCAGTTCGCGCTGATCCCGCTCTTCGGCGCGCTCTCCGACCGGGTCGGGCGCAAGCCGGTCTACCTGGCCGGCGCGGTCGGCACCGGCGCCTGGGCCTGGGCGTTCTTCGGGCTGCTGGACACCAGGTCGTTCCCGGCGGTGCTGCTCGCGGTCACGGTCGGCCTGGTCTTCCACAGCGCGATGTACGCGCCGCAGGCGGCGTTCTTCTCCGAGCTGTTCGCGACCCGGGTGCGCTACTCGGGCGCCTCGATCGGCGCGCAGTTCGCCTCGGTCGCGGCGGGCGCGCCGGCCCCGCTGATCGCCACCGCGCTGCTGAAGGACTACGGCAGCGCCACCCCGATCTCCCTCTACGTCAGCCTGGCGGCCGTGCTCACCGTGCTCGCGCTGCTCGCCGCCCGGGAGACCCGGGGCCGCGACCTGGTCGAGATCGACGGCCGGGTCCCGGCGCAGGCCCGGCCCCAGGGGTCTGCCACCACCTCCGCCTGACGCCCTAGAGTGCGGGGGCCGGTCCGCCGGCCCCCGCACCGACCCATCCACCGGACCACTGGACCCCGCCCATGGCCTCACCCGCCCCCGGCCCCGTCGCCGGGCACCTTCGCCGCCTGCTGGAACTCCTCACCGGAGACGCCTCGATCGAGGAGATCGACGCCATCGCCACCGAGGCCCGCGGCGCGGCCGGGCCGGCCGAGCGGGAGGAGGTCGACCGGGCCACCGGCGCCGCGCTGCGGATCCGCGGCACCCTGCGCCAGCACCGCCGCCGCGAGCGCGAGCTGGCCGCGCTCTTCGACACGGCGGGCGACCTGGCGGCGCTGCGCGACCTGGACAGCGTGCTGCGGGCCATCGTGCACCGCGCCCGGCTGCTGCTCGGCACCGACACGGCCTACCTGACGCTCCCGGACGAGGAGGCCGGCGACACCTACATGCGGGTGACGGCCGGCTCCATCTCGCCGCTCTTCCAGAGCCTGCGGCTGGGCCTGGGCGACGGCCTGGGCGGCCTGGTCGCGCAGACCTCCCGCCCGTACGTCACCCCGGACTACCGCACCGACCGCCGGTTCCACCACACCGGCGGGATCGACGCGGGGGTGCTGGACGAGGGGCTGGTGGCCATCCTCGGCGTCCCGCTGCTGCTCGGGGCCAGCCGCGGCGGCTCGGGCAAGGTGATCGGGGTGCTCTTCGCCGCCGACCGCAGCCCGCGCTCGTTCTCCAGCGACGAGATCGCCCTGCTCTCCTCGCTCGCCGCGCACGCGGCGATCGCCATCGACACGGCCAAGGCGCTCGCCGACACCAATGCGGCGCTGGCCGGCCTGGCCGAGGCCAACGCGGTGATCCGGGCGCACGCGGCCGCGATCCAGCACGCCGAGCGCGCCCACGAGCAGCTGACCGACCTGGTGCTGCGCGGCGGCGACCTCGGCGAACTCGCCACCCAGGTCGGCGGCCTGGTCGGCGGCCCGGTCACGGTGCACGATCCGGACGGGCGCCACCTGACCGCCCCGGACGCCGGCTGCGCACCGGAGGACCTGGCGCCGGCCGTGGAGGAGTCCCGCGCCGGCGGCCGGGCGCTGCGGATGGGCGGGGTCTGGGTCTGCGCCGTGCTGGCCGGCCACGAGTTGCTGGGCAGCCTGGTGCTGCACCGCGACGAGGACCTGGACGACGCCAACCGCCGCCTCTTCGAACGGGCCTCGGTGGTCGCCGGGCTGCTGCTGCTGATGCGGCGCACCGTGGCCGAGACCGAGAACCGGGTCAGCGGCGAACTCCTCACCGACCTGCTGACCGCCCCGCACCGCGACCCGGCGGGCCTGGCCGAGCGGGCCAGCCGCCTCGGCATCGACCTGGGCAGCCCGCACATCGTGCTGGTCACCCAGCCGGCCGGCCAGTCGCTGGAGCGGCTGCTCACCGACGCCCGGCGGCAGGTCTTCAGCCCGCGCGGGCTGGCGGCCCAGCACCAGGGCACGGTGGTCCTGCTGGTCCCCGCCGACGGTGCCGATCCGGCGACGGTCGGCGCGGCGGCGGCCGCCCAGCTCGGCGGGCCGGGCGCGGCCTCCGCCGTCACCGTCGCCGCGGCGGGGCCCGCCGCCGGGCCGCAGCCGATCGCCGCCGCGCACGCCGAGGCGGTGCGCTGCCTGCGCGCGATGAAGGTGCTCGGGCGGACCGGCGGCAGCGCCTGCGCCGCCGACCTGGGCTTCCTCGGCGTGCTGCTGGCCGACTCGCACGACGTGGACGGCTTCGTCACCGAGGCGCTGCGCCCGCTGCTGGAGTACGACGCCCGCCGGGGCACCGACCTGGTGCGGACCCTGCGCACCTACTTCGAGTGCGGTGGCAGCCTCAACCGGGCCAAGGAGTGCCTGCACATCCACGTCAACACCGTGGTGCAGCGGCTGGAGCGGATCCAGGCGCTGCTCGGGCCGGACTGGAACAGCCCGGCGCGGGCGCTGGAGCTCCAACTGGCACTCAAGCTGCAACTGCTGGCGGATGGTGACGCTCCGTCACCGCACTGAGCGGTGGTGGCGCGGCACATCCGGCGGGGCTCCGGGGTGGGTGCCCGGACCGTTTCGCGCACGGTCCGGGGGCCGCATGCTTCAGGCCACAGTCATCCGCCCCCACCCCACCCAGGGAGCCCCGATGCCCGTCCGCCCCCGCAGACCGCTCGCCGTCCTCACCGCCGCCCTCGCGCTGGCCGCCGGCCTCGGCACCGCCGCCACCTCGCCGGCGGCGGCCGCCACCGGCACCTTCCAGCAGGTCAGCGGCTTCGGCTCGAACCCCGGCAACCTCGCGATGTACTCCTACGTCCCGGCCGGCCTGCCCGCCGGGGCGCCGGTGGTGGTCGCGCTGCACGGCTGCACCCAGACCGCGGCCGACTACGACAACGGCTCGGGCTGGCCGAAGTTCGCCGACCTCGACAAGTTCGCCGTGGTCTTCCCGCAGACCAGCTCCGCCAACAACTCGCTGGAGTGCTTCAGCTGGTTCGACGCCGGCAAGGACACCCGGGGCAGGGGCGAGGCCGCCTCGGTGGTCCAGATGGTGGCCAAGGCCGAGTCGCTGTACGGCTCGGACCCGCACCGGGTCTTCGTCACCGGCCTGTCGGCGGGCGGCGGCCTGACCGCCGACCTGCTGGCCGACTACCCGGACGTCTTCGCGGGCGGCGCCGTCGACTCGGGCCTGCCCGCCCAGTGCGCCACCAGCCAGTCGGCCGCCTCCGGCTGCCAGGGCGGCAGCCAGAACCTCACCCCGGCCCAGTGGGGCGACAAGGTCCGCGGCTCCGACCCGGGCTACGGCGGCCCGTGGCCGCGGGTGGCGGTCTTCCAGGGCACCGGCGACCACACCGTCCAGCCGGTCAACGGCACCGAGCTGCGCGACCAGTGGACCGACGTCTGGGGCATCGGCCAGACCCCGTCCAGCACCCGGAGCCTGCCCGGCAGCACCACCCTGACCACCTACGACGACTCCGCCGGCAACCCGGCGGTCGAGCTGTACTCGATCTCCGGCATGGGCCACGGACTCGCCGTCGACCCGGGCTCCGGCCCGGACCAGTGCGGCAGCACCGGCGCCTACTTCCTGGCGAGCATCTGCTCCAGCTACTACACCGCGCAGTTCTGGGGCCTCGCCTCCGGCGGCGGCGGAACGGGCGGCGGGCTCCCGGCGCCGACCGGACTGACCGTCACCGGCACCACCGGCAGCACGGTCTCGCTCTCCTGGTCGGCCGTCGGCGGCGCCGCCTCGTACGACGTCTTCCGCGACGGCAGCAGGGTCGGCGGCGGCACGGGCACCGGCTACACCGACACCGGGCTGACGGCGGGCACGGCGTACAGCTACACCGTGGCCGCCGCGGACTCCGCGGGCACCGACGGCGCCCGGTCGGCCGCCGTCGGCGCCACCACCGCCGGCGGCTACCAGCCGACCTGCTACACCACCGACAACTACGACCAGACGGTGGCCGGCCGGGCCTTCCAGAGCGGCGGCTTCACCTACGCCGCCGGCTCCGGCCGGAACATGGGCCTGTGGAACGTCTTCACCGTGCACACCCTGGAGGAGACGGCCGCCGGCTACTACGTGCTCGCCGACTCGGGCTGCCCCGCCTGAGCCCAGCCCGAAACGTCGGCATCGTCGACGTCCCGTGCCACCGTGCAGCTCTGCGGCGGCTGCGTCCCCCGCTCCACCCACTCCTCCAGGGCCGCGAAAGCGGCCCGGTAGGCGGGCAGCAGGGGGCGCAGCCGTCCGGGGAAGAGGTCGCAGAAGCCGTCCACGTGGTTGGCCCCCTCGATCCGGTACTGCCGGTGCAGCCCACCGCGGCCCGCCGCCGCGACCAGCTCGGCGTACCGGTCGGAGTGCAGGGTGATCGGCAGCAGCGCGTCCAGCGTGCCGTGCAGCGAGAGCAGCGGCTTCCCGATGGCGCCGGTGAGCGCCACCCGGGCGACCGCCTCGCGCACGGCGGCCGGGCGGGCGGCGTAGTCGTAGTCCGCGTCCGCACCCGGCGCACCGGCGGCGGCGAACGGGACGCCCTCCGGCGGCAGGCCCGGGCCGGGGTAGCCGGGGTCGAAGACGGCCCGGTAGGTACGCTGGGTGAAGTCCCAGTACGTCCGGTGGTGGGCCTCCCAGAGGAACTCCGACCCCGCGGGCAGTCCGGCGGCGAGCAGCCGGGCGTGCGCCTGCTCGTCACCGGTGTCCCGGTAGCGGGGGTAGTCGGCGAGCCAGGCCGGCAGGTGGGTGAGGAGATTGGGCCCCTCGGCCAGCCAGAGCGGCCCCTCGCAGTCCACGCCGCCGTCGAACAGCTCGGGGTGGCGTTCCAGGCCGAGCCTGGTGAGGTAGCCGCCGTTGGAGATGCCGGTGAGGTAGCAGCGCCGCGGCTCGGCGCCGTAGTGCCGGCGGACCGTCTCCCGGGCGGCGACCGCGAGTTGCCGCACCCGCTCGCCCCACTCGGCGAGCGCGTCGCCCGGTGCCCGCCCGGCGGTGTGGAACTCCGGGCCCGAGTTGCCCTTGTCGGTGGCGGCGTAGGCGTAGCCGCGGGCCAGCGCCCAGTCGCCGGTCATCCGGTCGCCCGCGTACTGCCGGCGGATGCCGGGCGCGGCCGTGACCACCAGGGAGCCGTTCCACTCCTCGGGCAGCCGGATCACGAACTGGGCGTCGTGCTGCCAGCCGTGGTGCGGGTTGAGGACGGTGGCGGACGGGAAGCAGCCGTCGAGCTGCAGGCCGGGGACGGGGGCGGGCAGCGGGGTCGCGGAGGCGTGCAGGTACTCCCAGTCCTCGGGCACGGTGTGGCCGCCGGGCGCCGTCCCCCGGGTGGTCAGGTCGGCGAGCCGGGTACTGCGCTGCCGCTCGGCGCCGGGGACCCGGACGGTGCTCATCGCGCGACTGCCGTGAGCAGCCGGGCGCCGGTGGCCGCGCGGACCTGATCGGCCGTCACACCGGGGGCGGTCTCGACCAGCAGCAGGCCCTGCGGGGTGAGGTCGATGACGGCCAGGTCGGTGATCACCCGGTCGACCACGGCGCGCCCGGTCGCGGGGAGGGTGAGCTCCTCGACCAGCTTGGGGCTGCCGTCCCTGGCCTGGTGCTCCATCACCACCAGCACCCGGCGGGCGCCGTGCACCAGGTCCATGGCGCCGCCCATGCCCTTGACCGTCCTGCCCGGCACCGTCCAGTTCGCCAGGTCGCCGCGCGCGGAGACCTGCATCCCGCCGAGCACCGAGACGTCGATCCGGCCGGAGCGGACCATGCCGAAGGAGGCGGCGGAGTCGAAGTAGCTGGCGCCGTCCCGGACGGTGACGGTCTCCTTGCCGGCGTTGATCAGGTCGGGGTGCTCGCCGCCGTCGGGCGGGTAGGGGCCGACGCCGAGGATGCCGTTCTCGGAGTGCAGCACCACGTGGACGCCGGCCGGCAGGTGGTCGGGTATCAGGGTCGGCAGGCCGATGCCGAGGTTGACGTACTGTCCGTCGCGCAGTTCACGGGCGGCGCGGGCGGCGAGCTGGTCGCGGGTCAGGGCCATCGTCAGTTCTCCCGGGGGGCGGTGCGGACGGTCCGGCGTTCGATGCGCTTGTCAGTCGGGTCGGCGGCGACGATCCGGTCCACGTGGATGCCGGGCAGGTGGATCGCGTCGGGGGCGAGTTCGCCGGGTTCGACGATCCGCTCCGCCTCGACCAGGGTGGTCCGCCCGGCCACCGCGCACAACGGGTTGAAGTTCCGCGCGGCGGCGTGGAAGGCGCAGTTGCCGTGCCGGTCGGCGACGGCCGCCCGGACCAGCGCGAAGTCGGCGGTGATCGCCTCCTCCAGCAGGTAGCGGCGGCCGCCGAACTCGCGGACCTCCTTGGGCGGGGAGGCGAGCGCCACCGATCCGTCGGCGGCGTAGCGCCAGGGCAGGCCGCCCTCCTCGACCTGGGTGCCGACGCCGGCCGGGGTGAAGAAGGCGGGGATGCCCGCGCCGCCGGCCCGCAGCCGCTCGGCCAGGGTCCCCTGCGGGGTGAGTTCCAGTTCGAGTTCGCCGCCGAGGTACTGACGGGCGAACTCCTTGTTCTCGCCGACGTAGGAGGAGGTCATCCGGGCGATCCGGCCGGCCCGCAGCAGCAGGCCCAGGCCCCAGTCGTCCAGTCCGCAGTTGTTGGAGACCACGTGCAGGCCGGTGGTCCCGGCCCGCTCCAGGGCGCCGATCAGCGTCGAGGGGATGCCGCAGACCCCGAAGCCGCCGACGGCCAGCAGCGCGCCGTCGGGCAGGTCGGCGACGGCCGCGTCGGGAGAGTCGAGCACCTTGTCCATTGATGTGCCTTTCCGATGAGTCGTCACGTTCGTTTGCCGAGCCGGGCGGGCAGCCGGGCCAGTCCGCCGGGCAGCAGGTACACCACGGCCACGAAGAGCGCGCCGAGCAGGAAGAGCGGCTGCGAGAGCGGCACCCGCAGCACCCCGGGCAGACCGGCCACGGAGGAGGAGTTGGCCAGGTCGCCGAGCCGGTGCGCGGCCCAGGTGTAGAGCACGCCGCCGAGCAGCGGCCCCCACCGGGTGCCCGAGCCGCCGAGCACCACCATGACCAGCAGCGCCAGCGTGGCGTCCGAGCTCGCCGCCTGCGGGGTGGCGCCGCCGGTGAGCAGCAGGTAGACCACTCCCCCGGCGCCGGCCAGCCCGCCGGCCAGCACGAAGGAGAGCAGCTTGAAGCCGTACGGGCGCAGCCCCAGCACCTCCACCCGGCGTTCGTTCTCCCGGATGCCCGCCCAGACCCGCCCGGCGGGCGAGCCGACGGCCCGGCGCACCACGGCGACGGTGAGCACCAGGTAGGCGAGGGCGAGCCAGTAGAGGTTGGCGGTGTTGCCGATACCGACCAGGGCGCCGGGCAGCCGGTCGGCGGGCACGGCCCGGCCCTCCTCGCCGCCGGTCAGGCCGCCGGGGTCGCGCTGCACCAGGATCGCGCCGGCCTGGGCGAAGGCGAGGGTGACCATGGCGAAGCCGATGCCGGTGACCCGCAGGCTGGCGGCGCCGAGCAGCAGCGCCAGCAGCACCGAGGCGCCGGTGCCGGCCAGGGCCGCGAGGGCGAACGGCAGGTGGAGGTCGAGCATCGCCAGGTCGGTGGCGTACAGGCCGGTGGCGAAGTAGAGGGCGTGGCCGAAGGAGAGCAGTCCGGTGTGGCCGAGCAGCAGGTCGTAGCCGGTGGCGAGGCCGCCGTAGACCAGGCAGAGCGCGAGCAGTTGGAGGCTGCCGGGGCTGCCGAGCGGGCCGTCGAGCAGTCCGGGGACGGGCAGGGCGCTGTAGGGCGCGGCAGCCAGCAGGAGCAGCGGCAGCACCGGCCACCAGCGGCGCAGGGTGGCGGGGACGGTCATGCGAGCCTCCCGGTGAGTCCGCCGGGCCGCGCGAGCAGCAGCAGGGCGAGCAGGGCGACCACGGAGAGGTCGCCGAGGCCGCCGGCGGCGTAGTAGTTGGCGAACTGCTGGACGAGGCCGACCACCACGGCCGCGGCGGCGGCGCCGGTGACGGAGCCGAGGCCGCCCATCACCACCACGACGAAGGCGAAGATCAGCAGGCCCGGCCCCTGTCCGGGGTTGACGGAGCCGAAGTAGAGGCCGGCCAGCGCCCCGCCGAGCGCGGCGGCGGCGCCGCCGATGGCGAAGACCAGGGTGAAGGCCTTGCGGACGTCGATGCCGAGCGCGGTGACCATGGCCCGGTCCTCCACCCCGGCCCGGACGATCAGCCCGTAGCGGGTGCGGGCGAGGAAGAGCCGCAGCGCCAGCAGCACCAGCACGGCGGCGGCGATCAGCACGAACCGGTTGCGGGGCACGGCCGCGCCGAGCAGGTGCACGGTGCCGGCCAGGCCGGCGGGCTGCGGGAAGCCGCGGGCGTCGGAGCCCCAGGTGCCGGCCAGCAGCGCGGGCACGGCCAGGCCGACGCCGACGGTGGCCAGCACCTGGTCCCGGGGCCGCCGGTAGAGCGGGCGGATCAGGGCGAGTTCGAGCAGCACGGCGGCGAGCGTGCCGGCGGCGGTGCCGAAGGCCAGGGCGGGCCAGAAGCCCAGGCCGCCGCTGGTGGCTCCCCACCAGGCGGCGTAGGCGCCGATGGAGAGCAGCGCGCCGTGCGCGAGGTTGAGCACGTCCATCAGGCCGAAGATCAGCGAGAGGCCGGCGGCGACCAGGAAGTAGAGGGCGCCCAGGCCCAGGCCGGTGCAGGTGAGCAGCACCACGGTGCCCATCAGGAGGCCTCCTTCGGCGGTCGGTGGATGCCGACGCCGAGCAGCCGCCGGGCGGCCTCCTCGTCGGCGAGCAGGTCGGCGGTGGGGCCCTGGTGGGCGGTGCGGCCGTCGGCGAGCACGGCGCAGGGGCCGGCGATCCGGCGGACCAGGGCGAGGTTCTGTTCGACCAGCAGCACGGGGACGCGTTCGGCGACCCGGGCCAGCGCCTCGGCGACCTCGGCGACGATCTTCGGGGCGAGGCCCTTGGTGGGTTCGTCGGCGATGATCAGGCGGTTGCCGTTGAGCAGGGTGCGGCCGATCGCCACCATCTGCTGCTGGCCGCCGGAGAGCGTGCCGGCCAGCTGCCTGCGGCGCTGCTTCAGTTCGGGGAAGAGCTCGTGGACCAGCTGGTAGGCGGGTTCGGCGTCGCGTTCGGCCAGCCGGAGGTTCTCGGCGACGGTGAGTCCGGCGAAGACGCCGCGGTCCTCGGGGGCGTAGCCGATGCCCTGGCGGGCGATCAGGTGGGTGGGCATGGCGCTCAGTTCGGTCCCGGCCAGGCGGACGCTGCCGGTGCGCGGGACCAGGCCGAGCAGCGCCTTGGCGGTGGTGGTCTTGCCGGCGCCGTTGCGCCCGAGCAGGGCGGTGACGCCGGTGGCGGCCACGTCGAGGTCGACGCCGTGCAGGATGTGCAGGCCGTCGATGACGACCCGCAGGCCGCGGACGCTCAGGAGCGTCACAGCGCCTCCCCGAGGTAGGCCTGCTGCACGGTGGCGTCGGCCATCACGGCCTCGGGCGTGTCCAGGGCGAGCAGGGTGCCGTGGTGCATCACGGCGAGCCGGTCGGCGAGGCCGAGCAGCACGTCCATGTGGTGTTCCACCATCAGCACGGTGCGGCCGTGGTCGCGGTGGACGGAGCGGATCAGCTCGACCAGGGCGGGGACCTCCTCGGCGCTGACCCCGGCCATCGGTTCGTCGAGCAGGATCAGCCGGGGGTCGCCGACCAGCAGCACGGCGAGTTCGAGCTTGCGCTTCTCGCCGTGCGAGAGCGCGCCGGCCGGGGTCTCGGCGCGGTGGCCGAGGCCGGTGCGGGCCAGCGTCTCGTCGACCTGCCCGCCGTACCGCCCGGCCCGCCGCCAGAGCCGGTAGCCAGCGCCGGGCCCGGCGGCGGCCTGGGCGGCGAGCCGGAGGTGCTCGGCGACGGTGAGGCCGGGCCAGAGCGAGGAGGTCTGGAAGGTGCGGCCGAGCCCGCGCCGGGCCCGGGCGTGCACGGGCGCGGTGGTGAGGTCGGTGCCGTCGAGGGCGATGCTGCCGCGGGTGGCCGGGTGGATGCCGGTGATCAGGTTGAAGAGCGAGGTCTTGCCGGCGCCGTTGGGGCCGATGAAGGCCAGGAACTCGCCCTCGGCGACGCTGAAGCTGACGTCCTCGACGATCGGCACGCCGCGCACCGACCAGCCGAGGCCGCGCACCCCGAGGACGGGTGCTGTGCTGCTCCCCTGCATGCCGGTCAGCCGGCGAACGGGGTGACGGGCGGGGCCACCTGCTCGGCAGGGAGGGTCTTCACCACGCTGGGCCGGGCGGCGTCGCCGGTGCCGGTGAGCTGGACCTGGAACATCGGCTGCAGCAGCGCGTGGTCGGCGGCCCGGATGGTCAGCCGGCCCTTGACGCCGTCGAAGCTCCAGCCCTCCAGTGCCTTGACCAGCGCCGAGGTGTCGTCCGCGGAGCCGTGGTCCGCCTCCACCGCGTGGACGATCATCTGGGCGGCGGTGAAGCCGTCGGGGGTGAAGATGTCGGGCTTGCCGCCGTCCTTGGCGAGGGCGGCGGTCATCGCCTTCTCCACCTCGGTGCCGGCGGCGCCGCCGAAGTAGTGGTCGAGGAAGGAGATCTTCTCGCCGGCCGGGCCGAACAGCGGGTAGGAGGCGGCCAGGTCGAGGCCGGTGACCACCTTGGTCGCGGCGAAGACGTCCTGCTGGGTGAGCGAGGTCCACAGCGCGGAGGCGGTGTCGCCGGCCCAGGCGACGAAGAGCAGGTCGGGCCTGGCGGCCTTGGCCTGGGTGGCGAACGGGGTCAGGTCGGTGGCGCTGGGCGGGGCGAGCACCGAGTCCACGGTGGCGCCCTGCGCGCCGAGCACGGCCTTGACGGCGGCGACGTTGGCCTGGCCGAAGGCGTTGTCCTGGGCCAGCACGGTGACCTTCTTGCCGGCGGCGTCGCCGAGGAAGGAGGAGGAGGCCAGGATGTCCTGGTAGGACTGCCGGCCGGACCGGAAGGTGTAGGTGTTCAGGCCGGTGACCTTGTCGGCGGCGGCCGGGCCGCTGATGAAGAGCACCCGGTTCTGCGCGGCGATCGGGGCGACCTGGAGGGCGACGCCGGAGGCGGTGGAGCCGGCCAGGATCTTGTAGCCCTTCCCGATCAGGTCCTTGGCGGCGGAGACGGCCTTGGCCGGGTCGCCGGCGTCGTCCTGCTCGGTGAACTCGATCCGGTGCCCGCCGACGGTGCCGCTGCCGTGGGTGGCGTAGTCCAGTCCGGCCTTGAAGCCGTCCAGGTACTGCTTGCCGTAGGCGGCCAGCAGGCCGGTCCTGGAGTAGACCAGCCCGACCTTGACGGGGTCCTTGGCGCCGCCCGTCCCGGCGGCCGGGGTCCCGGCGGTGCCGGCCTTGGCGCAGGCGGTGGCGGTGGCGGTGACGAGCAGGCCGACGGCCGCGAGGACGGCCAGCCGCCGGCCGGCGGCGGCTCTGGTGGGGAGGGCGGGAGAGGGCATGGTCGGCTCCTGACGTGCTGGTCCGCAGCGGTGGGATGCCGGAACCGTAGAACCGCCGCGCCGGGCGCGACATATGGTGAGTCACCGCACCGACCGTGCCCGGCATGTGACGGGCCACCATGCCGGTGCGCTCAGCCGGCCGGGGTCAGCCGCATCAGCCGGTCCTGCTGGACGGCGAAGCCCAGCGACTCGTAGAACGGCACCGCGCCGGCCTCGGCGGCCAGCAGGGTGTGCCGCACTCCTTGGGCGCGGGCCCAGTCGGTGAGCGCGCCGACCATCCGGCGGCCGAGCCCGGCGCCCTGGTGCTCGGGGTGCACGGCGACGTCGACCACCATCAGGTAGAGGCCGCGGTCGCCGATCAGCCGGGCCATCCCGACGGCCCGGTCGCGGTGCCGGGCGACCACGCCGTAGACCGTGGTGCGCAGCGCCGTGCGGCAGGCCTCGGGCTCGGGAGCGGTCCAGCCGACGGCGCGGCGCAGCTCCCGGAACTCCTCGGCGCTCGGGAGTGCTTCGTCAATCCGGTACATGATCACCGAGGCTAGCCAGCCGCCGCGCTGCCACGTGCCGCGGGCGAGTGGTGTGTCGCGGGGCCGCCGGCCCCCACTGTTCAAGTGGACGTCGCGCGTCGGGCTTTGACGTCCTGACAGGGTGAGCTCAGACTGTCAGCATGTCAGGGGTTCCCCTCGCCGGCGGCAGACCGGCCAAGCCCGGGCGGCACGCCCAGGTCGTCGCGGCGGCGGCCAAGGTGTTCGGCCGCTACGGCTACAAGCGCAGCTCGATGGCGCTGATCGCCGAGGCCGCCGGGCTCTCCCGTCCCGCCCTCTACCAGGACTTCAACGGCAAGGAGGACGTCTTCCGGGCCATGGGCGCCCAGCTGCTGGAGGACGTGCTGCGCACCGCCGAGGCCGCCGCCCGCTCGGCGGAGGGCACCGCCGAGCGGCTGTACGCCGTGCTCGCGGTCAGGCTGGAGATGGCGCTCGACCCGGTGGACGCCGAGTTCCGCGCCGAGCTGCTGACCGAGGCGGGCGTGGTCGCCGCCGACCTGTTCGCGGCCTTCAAGGAGCGCTTCGCCGCCCTGGTCGAGGAGCTGCTGACGGCGGCCGCCGGGGAGCTGGAACTGCTCGGCGAGCTGCTGCCGGCCCGGGACTGCGCCCTGCTGCTGCTGGACGCCGTCAGCGGCATCAGCCAGGAGCGGACCGACCCGGAGTCCGCCCGCCGCCGGCTGCGCCAGCTCGTCGAGCTGACGGTCCGCAGCCTGGCCGGCGCCCGCCCCGCCGTGGCCGCGAGCCGCCCGTCATGACCCGCCCGCCCCCTGAGGAGCTGCCTTCCGTGTCTGCCGCTTCCGCGCACCTCGCGGCGTTGGACGCCGCGGCCGCCTACCGGCGCCGGTGGGCGATCCTGGCCGTGCTCAGCCTCTGCCTGGTGATCAGCGGGCTGGACGCGCTGGTCATCGCCATGGCCGTGCCCAGCGTGCAGGCCGACCTGAACGCCTCGGCCGGCCAGATGCAGTGGACGGTGGACGCCTACACGCTCGGCTTCGGCGGCCTGCTGCTGATCGCCGGCGGCCTGGGCGACCGTTTCGGCCACAAGCTGGTGCTGCTGGTGGGCCTGGCCGTGCTGCTGGGCTTCTCGCTCGGCGCCGCCTTCTCCCACACGGTGGCCGAACTGATCGCCAGCCGGGCCGGCATGGGCCTGGGAGCGGCGCTGGTCATGCCGGCCACCCTGGCCATCGTCAAACAGGTCTTCCCGCCCGAGGAGCAGGCCCGGGCGGTCAGCGTCTGGTCGGGCGCGGCCGGGCTCGGCATCCCGCTCGGCCCGCTGGTCGGCGGCTTCCTGCTGGACCACTACTGGTGGGGCGCGATCTTCCTGGTCAACGTGCCGGTGGTGTGGATCGCGCTGCTCGCCGGCGCGCTGCTGATCCCGGGCCGGGAGCGCGCGGCGCGGATGCCGCTGGACCTGGTCGGCGCGGTGCTCTCCGGGGTCGGCCTGGTCGCCGTGGTGTACGGCCTGATCGAGGTGCCGGTCTACGGCTGGGACACCACCGGCACCGCCCTGCCGCTGGCCGGCGGCGCGCTGCTGATCGGCGCCTTCGTGCTCTGGGAGCGCCGGGCCGTGCACGCGATGCTGCCGATGGAGCTGTTCCGGGACCGCCGGTTCAGCGGGTCCGCGGCCGCGCTGACCTGCCAGGCGTTCGCGCTCTCCGGCAGCCTCTTCGTGCTCACCCAGTACTTCCAGCTGGCCCGGCACCACAACCCGCTGCCGGCCGGCTTCCGGCTGCTGGCCGTCTGCACGCTGATCCTCTCCGCGCCGCTGGCGCCGAAGGTGGTGCAGGCGATCGGGGACCGGCTCACCGTGGTCGCCGGCCTGCTGATCATCGCGGCCGGCGCCTTCCTGCTGGCCACCGCGGCCGTGACCGACGAGCACACCGTGCAGGCCGGCCTCGCCGTGATGGGCGTGGGCATCGGCCTGGCGGTCCCGCCCTCGGTGGACGGCATCCTGGCCGGCGCGCCCCAGCGGCAGGCCGGCACCGCCTCGGCGGTGAACGACACGGCGCTGCAGGTCGGCGGCGCGATCGGGGTGGCCGTGCTCGGCAGCGTGCTGACCACCTCCTACCGCCAGGCGCTGACCGGCACCGCCCAGCTCTCGGCCGACCAGCAGCACGCCGCCCGCGACTCGATCGGCGCCGCGCTGGGCGTGGCCGAGCAGCTGGGCCACTACGGGCACGGCGGGGCGCAGCTGGTGGGCAGCGCCACCCACGCCTTCGGCGCCGGTCTCGGCGCGACCTCGGTGACCAGCGGCTGCGTGGCGCTGCTGGGCGCGCTGGCGGCGGCGGTGATCATGCCGCGGCGCAGCTCGCCCCGCTGACTCAGTACACCCGGGCCCCGCATCCGGCGGGCATCAGCACCGCGCCGTCCAGGCCCGCCCCGCGCGCCGAGCCGACCCGCAGGCAGGCCTCGGTGCCGCCGGCCCAGGCCGGGTACTCGACCTCCACCCCGATCACGCTCAGCCCCCCGGCGGGCGTGTGCAGCTCGGCCCGCACCGGCCCGGCGGGCAGCTCGCCCGTCAGGTCGCCGACCGCGAACAGGCCTTGCGGGCCCGTCCCCACCGCCTCCGTCACCTCGAACCGCCAGTGCTGCTCGGCCGCCCGCAGCAGCCCGGCGCTCTCCCGCCCCCGCGCCGCCAGCTCGGCCCGCCCGGCGGCCACCTGGTGCGCCACCGCGCAGCAGAGCGGCACGGCGGTGGCGTGCTCGGTGTCCACCCGGGTGAACCCCTCGAACGGCAGGAACTCCAGCATCGCCCCCAGCAGGCTGCCCGCCCCCGCCCGCGCCCACGGGTGCCCGTGCGCGGCGATCCCCACCAGCACGGGCGCGGCGGCGGCCGCGGCCGGCATCACCACGGCGAGCTGACGGTCCACCAGCACGCTGTCGAACAGGTAGCCGGTCGCACCGACCGCCTCCGCCTGGTCCCCGGCGAGTGCCAGCGCCCGCAGTCCCCGGCTGGCCGACCGCCGGACGAAGGCCGGTGGATCGGGGCTGCGGACCGACTCCCAGTCGATCCGGTCGATCGCCTCGGCCACCGCCTGTATGCCGCTCGCCATGCCCCGGGTGACCTCGCTGTTCCTGTGTGCGCTCTCAGGAAACTCATCCTGGTCCACAGGGAAGGCGGGGGACAACAGCGGGCGGGGTGCTGGGACAGACCTGTCACATAGCGTTCAGCGGGTGTCGGTGCCGGCCGGGCAGCCGTCGCCGCCTCGGGCCGTCACCACCGCGGGCGCCGGGGCCGGCAGAGCGGCCCGCCGCGGGCACTCCCCCGGCCGTGGTCGCACTCCGGCCGGTCGCCGCAGCGCGGCATCCCCCGGCGCAGACCCTGACATGCCTGGGCGGATCGCCGGCACGACCTCCGCCATCGCCCACCACCACGGCTCCCACCCGGTTCCACGAGGGCAGGCTACCGTCCGGCCCGGCCCCCGCACCGGCTCAGGGCCGGATCGCCACCCCGCCCAGGCAGGAGGCCTCCGCGTCGGTGATCGGCGGCTCGGCGGAGGGCTGCGGGCGCCAGCGCGGGGTGGCCACGATGCCGGGGGCGAGCAGGTCCCAGCCGGTGAAGAACCGGGTCACCTCCGGGCGGCTGCGGGCCAGGCCGGGAGTGCCGGAGGTGCGGTAGACCTGCTCCAGCCGCTCGGTCTCCCGGGGCGCGTAGTCGGGGGTGAAGTGACTGATCACCAGGGCGGAGCCGGTGGCCGGCAGGGCCGCCTTGAGGGCCTCGGTGATCTCGTGGGCGTGCTCGGGCACGAAGTGCAGCAGGGCGACCATGCTCAGCGCGATCGGCCGGGTGAAGTCGAGCACGCCGGTCTCCCGGGCGGCCGCCAGCACCGCCTCCGGGTCGCGGACGTCGGCCTGCACGTAGGCGGTGCGGCCCTGCGGGGTGCTGTGCAGCAGGGCCTTGGCGTGGGTGAGCACGATCGGGTCGTTGTCGGCGTAGACCACCCGGGCGTGCGGGGAGACGCGCTGGGCGATCTCGTGCAGGTTGGGCGAGGTGGGGATGCCGGTGCCGATGTCCAGGAACTGGGTGATGCCGGACTGGGCGAGCGCGTCGGTGGCCCGGTGCATGAAGGCGCGGTTGGCGCGGGCGGCGCTGCGGACCCAGGGGAAGGCCGCCAGGGCGTGCGCGGCGGCCTCGCGGTCGGCGGGGAAGTTGGTGGTGCCGCCCAAGTAGTAGTCGTACATCCGCGCCGAGTGCGGGCGGTGGATGGCGAGGTTGACCTCGACGTCCGGCGCCGGCTGCTGCTCGGCGTACCCCTGGTCGGCCATCTGTCCCCCTGCGTCGTGAACCCGAGTGGCGCGGCGTGGTGCGTGCGGTCTGGCGTGGTGTGGCGTGGTGGTGCGCGGCCCTGGCGCGGCCCGCCTTCATCCATTCCCCCACCCGGTCGCGGCAACCGAACCCCTCCCCGCACGGGGATCGCGAGATCGGCAGAAGTTGATCATATCTGACGTCTCATCATCTCTTGGATCGTCAGATCACGCACGGGTTGGTCATATTGCGATCGTCTTCGCATATGGGGCCTCAGTGCGATTGGATGTCCGCGTGGAGGACAGCAGTTCTCCGACAGCTACCACCGCCGTCATCCGGGGCCCGGGGCGGCGGTCGACCGCCGCACCCGCCGGGGTCCGGTGAGGAGGTCCCTTGACCAGTGACGACGGGTGGGCAGATGTCCGGCCCGCCCACCGACTCTCCTACCAGGCGTACTGCGAGGGCCAGGACCGGACCTGGCGCGCGCTGGCCTGCTCCCGCCTGGACGGGCCGGACCTCGTCGACCAGGCCGTGCGGAACATCCGCGCCGACCTGAAGCGGCTCTGGGCCGCCGCGCTGCGCGAGCCCGACACCGACGCCTACGCCTGGCTGATCGCCAAGGAGCAGGTCTCCGCGCTCGCCCTGGGCACCGGCGGTACCCCGCCGCCCGCCGTGGTGGCGGACTGGCTGCTCATCCTCCGCAGTGCCGGGATCCCCTGGGAGCGTCCCGCCGCCGACCACGACCTGCTGTACCAGGCCGTGCTGCGGCTGCCCGAACGGCAGTACGACATGATCGTGCTGCACCACCTGCTCGGTCTGGAACTCGCCGAGGTCGCCCGCTACTTCGGCGCCCCCGAGGCGCAGACCCGGACCGCCGTCGGCCAGGGCCTGGCCAAGCTGCGCCGGCTCCTGCGCGCGGACCCCTCCCCGAGCAGCACTCCCGACAGCGGCATGGAGGACGTGAAGTGACGGGTCGCGACCGCCGCTCGGCCACTCCCGCCGGCTTCGGGGCGGGGTTCGGCTACCTGTCCACGCCCCGGCCCGCTGCGGCGCCCGCGGCCGCGCCCGACCCGGCGCCCGGGCTCCCCGGCGGCGCCCTGCCCGACCTCAAGCGCCTCTACCGCGCCCCCGCGCCCTACGGTGCCGAGCACGCCCAGGCCTGCCACGAGCTGGACCTGGCCGCCACCCTGGTGCTCGCCCAGCCCGAGGCCGCGACCAGCCTGACCCTGCTGACCGACAGCCCGGCGCGGATCCACCCCGGCGGCGCCCTGGTGCTGGCCGCCCTGCTGCACCTCACCGGCTACGCCGACGCCTGCCAGTTCTGGCTGCAGTTCGCGGCCGGCGGCGGCAACCCGACGGCGGCCAGCCTGCTCTCGCTGCAGCACGCCAGCCGGGGCGAGCACCGGGACGCGCACTTCTGGCGCGGCCGCGCCGAGCAGTTGGCCGCCGAGCCGCCGGCCCCCGCTCAGACATCCTGCCGGCTGCGCGAGCCGCTGCCCGCCGCGCTCTGGACCGCCACCCTGGCCGCCTGCCACGACGGCCTGACGCTCAATCTGCCGCCCCGGGTGGCCGCGGTCGTCCACCAGCTCCCGGTGGACCGGGACGACGAGGACCACGGCGAGATCCCGCAGCCCTCGCGCACCCTGGTCGACGACCTCGCCCGCGCGGCCGGGGCGGACCGCGCCTGACGGGCGCTCGAAATAACCGGTGTCCGAGCTCCTGACCCGGGTGATAGACATCCGGCGTGCAAGAGACTCTTGAGTACACCGACCTGCTGCGGCTGATCGACGAGCGGGCCACCGCCTTCCGCACCGCGATAGCCGCCGCGCCCGGCCTGGACGCGCAGGTACCCTCCTGCCCCGACTGGACGCTGCTCGACCTGGCCGAGCACATCGGCGTGGGCCGCCGCCGCTGGGCCGCCACCGTCGCCGCCGGCCCCGGGGCCACCGCCAGGGCCGAGCCGCTGGGCGACACCACCGCCCCGCGCGAGCTCGAGGCGCTGCTGGCCTGGCTGGCCGAGTCGACCGAGCTGCTGCTGGACGCGCTGCGCGCGGCCGAGCCGGACCGCGCCTGCTTCACCGGCTGGGGCGCCAGCCAGTCCCCGCACACCTGCGCCGGCGTGGCCCGCCGCCAGTTGCACGAGTACGCGGTGCACACCTACGACGCCCAGCTCACCGCGGGCGCCCCGGAGCCGCTGCCGACCGAGGTGGCGCTCGACGGTGTCGAGGAGTTCCTGCACACCTGCAACGCGACCACCAGCCCCTGGCCGGGCGAGCCCACCACCCTCGACTACCGCGCCGCCGAGGGCCGGTCCTGGCGCCTCACCCTCGACGGCGCCGGTGCCCGCGCGGCCCGGCTCCCCGCGGGCGGCGCGGCGCAGGCCCCCGGCGTCTGCGCCGACGCCGCGGCGAGCGACCTGGTCCTGGTGATGTACGGCCGCCTCCCGCTGGAGACCCTGGTCATCGGCGGCGACCGGGCGGTGCTGGACCAGCTGGTCGAGTGGGACCCGGAGGAGTAGGCCGGGCCCTGCGATGACACTCCACCAGAACGAGGTGCGGGTGGACGAGTCCGCCGTCCGGTCGCTGCTGCTCGAGCAGCGGCCGGACTGGGCCCGCCTCCCGCTGGCCCGCGCCGGCGCGGGCACCGAGAACACCATGTACCGCCTCGGCGACGACCTGTTGCTGCGCCTGCCGCGCACGCCGTCGGCCGCGGGCGACCTGGCCAAGGAGCGCCCCTGGCTGCCCCGGCTGGCCCCGCGCCTGCCGTTCCGGGTGCCGGAGCCGGTGCACGAGGGCGGGCCGGGCGCCGCGTACCCGCTGCCCTGGGCGGCGTACCGGTGGATCGAGGGCGCCGAGCCCGGTCCCGGCTCGGTCGACGACTGGCCGGCCTTCGGCACCGACCTGGCCGCGTTCGTCGGCGCCCTGCACGCCGTACCGCTGCTGGGCGCCGTCCGCGCGGGCGGGCTCAGCTGGTACCGGGGCGGCAGCCTGCGGGACTGCGCCGAGTGGGTGGGCAAGGCCTTCGACGGCTGCGCCGCGCTGGACGGGCTCGATCTCGACACCGGGAAGCTGCGCGCGCTCTGGGAGTCCGCCCTGGCGCTGCCCGAGCCGTCCGGGCGGCAGGTCTGGCTGCACGGCGACCTCAAGCCCACCAACCTGCTGGTCCGGGAGGGCCGGCTGCACGCGGTGATCGACTTCGGCTCGCTCTCGGTCGGCCACCCCGACGCCGAGCACGCCGCCGTCTGGGACCTGCCGGCACCGGCGCGCGAGGCGTACTGGGCGGCGCTCGACCTGGACGGACAGACCTGGCTGCGCGCCCGCGCCTGGGCGATCGCCGTCGGGGTGAGCGGGGTGGAGTACTACTGGCACAGCTACCCGGCCTTCGTCGCCGAGTGCCTGGCCCGGCTGCGCGCGATCCTGGCCGCCGCCTGACCTCCCGTCAGCCGGCCGGCACCGGGTGCTCCAGGGTCCGGGTGCTGCGCGAGAGCAGCGGTGACAGCACCGCCGCCCCGAACAGCACTCCGCCGACCACGGCCACCTCCGGCCCGCCGACCAGCGCGGCGGCGGGCCCGGCGGCCACCTGTCCGACGGGGACGGCGAGGTAGGAGCCCAGGTCGTCGTAGGAGGAGACCCGGGAGAGCACCTCGTTGGGCACGTGCTCCTGGACGGTGGTGTCCCAGGCGACGGCCAGCAGCCCGGTGCCCAGGCCCGCGAGGAAGGCGGCCGCGGCCAGCGGGGCGGTGCCGGCGTGCAGGCCCAGCATGATCATCGGCACGGCGAAGAAGGCGTAGCCGAGCTGACCCGCCATCAGGAACCGGCGGATGGTGATCCGGTACATCAGCAGGTTCATCACCAGCAGACCGGCCGCTCGGGCGCTCAGCACCAGCCCCCAGCCGGTCGCCCCGATGGTGCCCTTGGCGAGCGCCGGACCCAGCGTCACCCAGATGCCCACGTAGAAGCAGTTGCTCACGGCGAACGCCGCCACGCTGGCGAAGACCCAGGTGCGGGCGCGGAACTCCGCCCAGCCCTCGCGCAGTTGGGCCGGCAGCCCGGCCCGGCCGCCGCTGGCGGGCAGTTCGGGCACCCGCAGCCGCGCCAGGCAGAGCGCCGCCAGCGCGTAGCTCGCGGCATCGGCGGCGATCGCCCACCCGCCGCCGACCGTGGCCACCGCGATGCCGGCCACCGTCGGCCCGAAGATCGAGATCGCGTTCTTGGTCGACCCCAGCGCCGCGTTCGCCCGCTGCCTCTGCTCCGCCCCGACCAGCTGCGGCACGATCCCGCGCAGGGCCGGATTGGTGAACGCGGCGAGCATCCCGTTGCCGAACTGCAGGGCGGCCATCGTCCCGAGCTGGTAATGGTGCGTCACCAGCAGCGCGGCCGCGCCCCCTTGGGTGAGCGCCGCGCCGAGGTTCGACACCACCAGCACCGTGCTGCGCTTGATCCGGTCCGCGACCGCCCCGCCCAGCAGCAGGAAGACCAGCATCGGCACGCTCCGCGCGGCCAGCACGATCCCCAGGTCCCCGGCGCTGCGCGCGTACTGCAGCACCGCGAACGCCAGCGCCACCGGCGCCATCGAACTGCCGAGCATCGACACCAGCCGCCCGGCGAAGAACCAGCGGAAGGCGGCGGACTGGAACGGGCCCGGAGTCACGGTGTCACCGCGGGAGGAGCCGCGGGCACCCTCGTCAGGCTCGCGCTCACCGCTTCGCTCTCCCCGATCCCGATTCCGCGCAGGCGGGCCCAGCCGTCGAGGTGGTGGCAGGCCCAGGCCGGGTCGTAGGCGGCGGTGGGGAGCGCGGGGATGCGCTTGCGGCCGGTCTCGTCCAGGCGGTACGGCTCCTCGAAGGCCGTGTGCCAGGCCCGGACGGCCGGCCCGAACCGCTGTTCCGCCTCCTCGGCATCGATCCCGAGGTAGGCGGCGATCTCCTCCCAACTGCTGCCGCGTTCGCGCTCGTAGACCACGGCGGAGGCCAGCGCGCGCTCGGCCAGCTCGACCAGCTGCCGCGCCTGACTGGCCCGCCCGCCGAGCCCGGTGGCGGTGTCGTACCGGGTGCCCACCAGCCCGGCGGCGCTGTCGGAGAGCTCCACCGCCTGCTCGGAGAGCACCAGCCGGGCCAGCGCCTCACGGGTGTACCCGGCCCGGTCCCGGTCGTAGGGGGTCGTTTCGGTCATGCGGGCCAGGCTCCCACACGTCCTGCGACCTCAGTCCGCCCGGCGGGTCGGGCCCAGGTCCAGCACGCCGGGGTAGGTGTCCAGCGCGACGCAGTGGTCCGCCCTTGCCCGGCCGCATGCCCGCCGAGCAGGGGACCCGACCCGGCCGGAGCTGACAGCCTCACCCCTCGGCGCCCGCCCGGAGCCCGTGCAGCAGCACCCGCACCAGTCGGCGGGCGTCGTAGTGGGGGTCGCTGCCCCCGCCGATGCAGAGGTTGCCGATGCCGCGCATCAGCTCGAGGGCCGGCACCTCCCCGCCGATCTCGCCGATCTCGCCGGTCCGGACGCAGGCCTCGAGCAGGTCGGCGCAGACCGGGACCAGGCGGTCGAGGAAGTAGGCGTGCAGGGCCTCGAATCCGCTGTCGGCCTGGAGGGCGTTGGCGAGCCCGTGCTTCGTGACCAGGAAGTCGACGAAGAGGTCCACCCACGCGCGCAGCGCCGCGAACGGGCTCTCGCTCGCGGCCAGCAGATCGGGACCGGCCTCGGCGCAGGCCTCCACCTGGTGGCGGTAGACGGCGACGACCAGGTCGGCCCGGGTCGGGAAGTGGCGGTAGATGGTGCCGACGCCGACCCCGGCGCGGGCGGCGATCTCCCGGATCGGCACGTCGATGCCGGAGGCGACGAACGCCTCGGCCGCGGCGGCGAGCAGCGCCTGTTGGTTGCGCACGGCGTCGGCCCGCTTGCTCCGTGCGGGCACCCCGGCGGACTGGCCTGCTGCGGACACCGTGTTCTCCTTCATTCGCCTTCGGTCACTCCACGGAACGACGAGCCGGGCCGAGCCCGGTCACATCCTCTGGGCCAGGATGGCATTGACCAAACGGAACATGGTTCCGTATCGTTAACGGAACAACGTTCCGCTTCATTCTGCCGCCCACCACGGGAAGGGCCTCCCTCGTGCACACCTCCACCGCCGTCCTCTCGCTCGCCCCCGTCCGACTCCCCGCGCCCGGGCGCGCCGCCGAGCTCCAGGTGCGCGTCTCCGTCCCCGCGAACGACGACGGCCGCGACCTGCCGATCGTCCTGCTCTCGCACGGCGCCGGCCCCTCGCGCCACCTGCCCTCGCTGTACGGCTACGCCCCGCTGGCCGACCACTGGGCGGCGCAGGGCTTCGCCGTGATCCAGCCGACCCACCTCAACTCGCCCACCCTGCAACCCGATCCCGCCGTCTCCGCGGCCCCCGACGCACCGCTGCACTGGCGCTCCCGCACCGAGGACATGAAGCGCGTCCTGGACGGGCTCGACGTGATCGAGGCCGCCGTCCCCGGCCTGCGCGGCCGCCTGGACCGCAAAGCGGTGGCCGTGGCCGGCCACTCGCTCGGCGGCCACACCGCGAGCCTGCTGCTCGGCGCCCGGCTGACCGACCCACGCGACGGGCGGCTGCTGGACCTCGCCGACCCGCGGATCACGGCGGGCGTGCTGCTCGCCGCGCCCGGCCGCGGCGGCGACGCGCTGACCGCGGACGCGGCCACCCACCACCCCGTCCTGCTCGGCATCGACTTCTCCACCATGGCCGCGCCCGCCCTGGTGGTCGCCGGCGACCGGGACGACTCCCCGCACCTGACGCCGCGGGGCCCGGACTGGCACGCCGACCCGTACCATCTCTCCCCCGGCCCCAAGTCGCTGCTCACGCTCTTCGGCGCCGAGCACGGTCTCGGCGGCATCGCCGGCTACGACGCCGCCGAGACCACCGCAGCCGACACCGCCCCCGAACTCCTCGCCGCCGTCCGCCGCCTCACCACGGCCTACCTGCGCAGCGCGCTGCGCCCCGGCGACCCGGCCTGGGAGCGGGCCCGCGAGACGCTGGCCGCCGAGCCCCGGCCGGCCGGGCGGATCGACGCCAAGTAGCCCGCCGATCCGACGCCGATCCGACGTGGGCCCTCGGCTCCCCGGCTGACGCGCCGTCCGCCCCCGCGTCTCACTCCCCCGATTCGGCCGGCTCGGCCAGCTCGGCCAGCCACCGGTGTCCGGGATGCACCCGCTCCAGCCAGCCGCGAAGCCTCGCGCGCCGGGCCGGACCGAGCAGCGGCAGCGCCCCCTCGAAGTCCGCGCGGTCCTTGGGCCGTGCGGCCTTGGCCTTGAAGAGCAGCGCCACCTCCGGCACCAGGTACGGAATCCCCTCCGCCGTATGCGCGATGACCGCTTCATACGGCAATCGGATCGCCGGGTCGCGACGGCAGATCCACAGCTCGCCGTCGTGCGGTTCGCGGAAGACGTCGAGCCGGTAGTCGCCGTCCGCCGGCTCGCGCAGCCAGGTCTGGTGGTGCGCGGCGAGCGCGTCGGCCGGTGCGTCCGCCCAGATCCGGCCGTCGCCGACCACGTCGAACGCGTACCCGGCGAAGTGCTCGCGCAGCTGCGGAAAGCGCGCGGCCGGGATGGCGATCTCCAGATCCTCGTGCGGTCGAGTCGGGCCCTCGCCCCGGAACAGGTCCACCGCCCAGCCACCGGCGACGCACCACCGCACGCCGCAGCCGCGCAGCCGTTCGGCCGCCTCCTCCGGGGTCCACGCATGCGCCCAGCGGGCTTCCAGCTCAGCGGTCTCGGCCACGACGCCGCCGGGCGGCAGGGAATCCGTCACCCCTCGACGCTACCCCCGAGCGCCGGCGGACGAGGGCCGTTCGCCCCCCGTTCAGCCCCCCCCGGGGGGCGGATCGGTACGCGGATCAGAACAGCGCATCCTGCGGCTCCTCGTGCACGATCGGCGCCAGGTCCGCCGAGAGCCCGGCGCCCGCCCCGGCCCGGGTCAGCGCCCAGCCCGCCAGCAGCCGGGAGTCCAGCAGCACCAGCCCGTCGGCCGCCCCCGTCCTGAGGTAGAGGTCCGGCCCGATCCGGCAGACGACCTGACCGGCGATCACCTGACCCGGCGTCAGCGGCAGCACCAGCGCGACCGGCCGCAGGCCGGCGGCCGGCAGCCCGTACGTCTCCGCGTGGTCCAGCAGGTCCCCGCCGGCCAGGGCGCCCTCCACCGGCGGCGCCAGGCCGGCCGCCTCCCGCAGCTCCGCCGCCCGCTGCTGCGCGCTCGCGGGCCGCAGCCGGGCCCGCCGCTTGGCCGGCGTCGGGATCCGCTCCGGCACCCGCAGCACCCGGCTGACCAGTGTCTCGGTCCGCCGCGCGCCGGGCAGCCGGGAGCGGGCCAGCAGCAGCGAGGCCAGCGCGCCCTGCTCCAGCAGCCGGGCGGTGCCGCGCTGGGCGGCGGTGATCCCGACCTTCAGTCCGGCGCTGCCGTGGTGGGCCAGGTAGACCACGAACTCGCGCGGGTCGTCCATCGCGGTGTCGGTCGCCACCGAGTGCGAGCGCGCGGCCCGTTCGCAGACCTCGCAGCGGGCCGAGGTCGCGCCGGGCGCCACCTCGGCGTCGAAGGGGCACGGCACCGGGCGGCTGGAGCGCCGCAGTCCGGTGCAGCGGCGGTCCGGTCCGACCAGCAGCGCCGGCTCGGCGCCGACCGGCAGCGGGCTGCGGTGCGCCTGGCCGCCCGGTCCGGCCCACTCCAGCCGGGCCTGGCCGGATCCCCAGCTGAGCCCGGTGGTGCGCCAGGGGGGCGCGGCGGCGCTGCTCATCCGGGGCCCCTACCGCGCCTCGTCGTCCAGCAGCCCGGCGTCGTGCGCGAGCAGGGCGATCTGCACCCGGTTGTTCAGCCGCAGCTTGGCGAGGATGCCGGAGACGTGCGACTTGACGGTGGCGAGGCTCATGAAGAGCTCGGTGGCGATCTGGGCGTTGGCCATGCCGCGGCCGACCCGGACGGCCACCTCGCGCTCGCGCTCGTTGAGCCCGGCCAGCCGCTGCCGGGCGCGGGCCTGCCGGTCGTCGGCCCCACCGGGACCGCCCCCGCCGGCCGCGTGCCGGATCAGCTGGCGGGTGACGGCCGGCGAGAGCACCGGATCACCGGCGGCCACCCGGCGCACCGCCGCCACGATCTCCTGCGGCGGGGTGTCCTTGAGCACGAAGCCGGCCGCGCCCGCGCGCAGCGCCCGCAGCACCAGCTCGTCGGCGTGGAAGGTGGTGAGCAGCACCACCTGGGGCGCGTCCGGCCGGGTGCGCAGCCGCTCGGTGGCGGTCAGGCCGTCCACGCCCGGCATCCGCACGTCCATGAGGACCACATCGGGGCGGGTCCGCTCGACCAGCTCCGCGACCTCGCTGCCGTCGGCCGCCTCGCCGACGATCTCGATGTCGTCGGCCCCGCCCATCATCAGGGCGAGCCCGGCGCGCACCAGCGGATCGTCGTCGACCAGCAGCAGTCGGATCGGTGTCATGGGGCCCAGCCAACCACACCGGACGGACGGCGCCGGGCCGGCCGTCAGGTCCACGGCAGCCTGGCCAGGACCTCGAAGCCACCGTCGGGGGTCGGGCCGGAGTCGAGCGTGCCGCCGGCCAGCAGGGCCCGCTCGCCCAGGCCGATCAGGCCCTGGCCGGAGCCGGGGACGTGCGGCACCTCGCCGGTCGGGGCGGGGTTGCGGACGGCCAGGGTGAGCCGGCCGCCCGGCGCGCCGCTGAGCGTGACGGTGACCGGGGCGCCGGGGGCGTGCTTGCGGGCATTGGTGAGCGCCTCCTGGGTGATCCGGTAGGCGGTGCGGCCCAGCGAGGCGGGCGCACCGGCGGGATCGACGACCTCCTGGTCCAGCTCGACGGCCATGCCGGCCTCGCAGGACTCGGCGACCAGCTCCTTCAGCGCGGCCAGCGTCGGTTGCGGGCGGCCGGCCTCGTCACCGTCGCCGGTGCGGAGCACGCCGATGATCTCCCGCAGGTCCTGCAGCGCCTCGTGGGCGCTGGCCCGGATCACGCCGGCCGCCCGCGCCACGTCCTCCCGGGGTGCGTCGGGGCGGAGCTCCAGGGCGCCCGCGTGCACGCTCAGCAGGCTGAGCCGGTGGGCGAGCACGTCGTGCATCTCGCGGGCGATCTCGGCCCGGGCGGCGCGCTGGGCCTGCTCGGCGCGCAGCCGGGCCTCGGTCTCGGCGCGCCGGGCGCGGTCCCGCAGGCTGACCATCAGCTGGCGTTTGGCGCGGACGAACATGCCCCAGCCGATCACCAGCAGCGTGAGCACCACGGAGAACACGATCACGCCGGCGTAGGAGAGGTCGGAATCGGGCCGCAGCCAGTAGTAGACGGGTATGAACGAGAGCTGGGCGGCGCCGACCCAGGCCACGTACTTGAACGGCCGGTGCACGGCCAGGCTGAACAGGCCGACCAGCACCGCGCCGCCCGCGGTGTTCGACAGCAGCCCGGTGGCGACCAGCCCGACGGCCAGCCCGAGCGGCCACCGCCGGCGCAGCCACACGGCGCAGCAGGCGAGCGCGCCGAGCGCCATGTCCAACCCGGCGTAGCCGTGCGGGAGGCCGTGCTCCTTGCGCACGGAGTCGGCTCCGGCCAGGGCGACCAGCACGACCAGGAGGAAGCAGGAGACATCGACGATCCAGTCCCGGGTGGTGCGGCGGGAGCGCCCGCGGCCGGTCCGTTCGCGGTCGGGGTCGAGCTCGTCGGCGACGGCGGAGGGCAGCCACCAGCGCCACTTCGGGAAGAGCGGCGGGGTCCGGGTGGTCTGGTCGTCGATCACGGGCACCAATGTACGGAGCCGCCGACCACCCGACCCGCCCGCACGGGCGCAACCAGCACTTCGGCAGGGCAGTTCCCTACTTTCGGCTAGGGGAGCGGCTCCTTGGGCCGGCCTTTCGGCCGACCGGGTTCCAGCCGGACGGCCGATGGTTGCGCGGGCCGGCGCCGGCAGGCTTCCGGGCATGAGGAACACGCTGAACACCCCGGTCGCCCTGCCCCGCTCCACCGCGCCGACCGCCCGCCCGGCCCCTCAGCCGAGCCCGGCGATGGCAACCCCGGTCGCGTTGGCCAGCAGGTCGTCGTCCGAGCGCGCGTCCTTGGTGCCCCGCTCGGAGAGCAGGGCGACGACCAGCGGTGCCCGGTCGCCCGCGGGCCAGACCACCGCGATGTCGTTGCGGGTGCCGTAGCCGGCGTTGCCGGTCTTGTCGCCGACCCGCCAGCCGCCCGGCACCCCGGCGCGGATGTAGGGGTCGCCGGTGGTGTTGGCCGCCAGCAGGTCGGTCAGCATCCGCCGCCGGGCCTCGGGCAGGGCCGTCCCGAGGGCGAACTGCCGCAGGTCGGTGGCCAGCTGGCGGGCCGTGCTGGTGTCCCGGGCATCGCCGGGCGTGGCCTCGTTGAGCGTCGGCTCGGTGCGCACCACGTTCGTGGTGGCGTCCCCGAGGGCGCGCAACGCCTGTTGGACGGCGTCGGGGCCGCCCAGCTCCGCGGTGATCAGGTTGGCGGCGGTGTTGTCGCTGTGGTCCAGCTCGGCGGCGAGCAGGTCGTGGACGGTCATGCCGTCGGCCACGTGCTGCGAGGTGACGGGTGCCCAGGAGAGCACGTCCTCCTGGCGGTAGGTCACGCGCTTCGCCAGCTCCGCGTCCGAGGCCTTCCCCAGCAGCACCCCCGCCGCCAGCGCCTTCCCGGTGGAGGCGAAGGCGAACCGCTCGTCGGCCCGGTAGGCCAGCTCCCGCCCGTTGCCGGTGTCGAAGGCGTAGACCCCGAGCCGGGCGCCGTAGCGCTGCTCGAGCTGCCCGAAGGCCCGGTCCGAGGAGCCGGCCGGGCTCGCGCCGGCCGGGCTCGGCGCCGGCGGTGCGGCGGCCCTGCCCGGGCTGCTCCCGCCGCACCCGCTCAACAGGGCGGCCGCCAGCACTCCGCCGGCGGCGAGCGCGGCACGGATTCGCATCACGGGTTCTCTCCTCACGCTTGGGTCGTGCCCGGTCCAACCGCCTCCCAGCCAAGCAGCCCGCCGGTGCTGTTGGCACGCACCGCCGGTGGCCTGTCGCGGACGGGCACACCGGCGGCGGCCCGCCGGCCCTCCTGACGGGCCGCCGGGAAATGCCGTTGCGCCGTCAGCCGCCCCGGTGGCCGGATCGCCGCATGACCTCTCCCACCACCGGCTACCCGGGCCTGGACGCGCGGATCGCCGCCAACGGCGCCGCCTCCGTGTGGATCGGCGACCGGATCCAGCTCCGCGCCCACGAGCCGCAGGACGCCGAGTCGATGGAGCTCTTCGCCGACTCGGCCGACCAGCGCAGCGGGTGGATGATCAAGCCGCCCCGCCTCGCCCAACGGCGGCAGCAGCTTCGGCACCGCGCTCACCCTGCCCGGCAGCACGGGCCAGAAGGGCGGCCGCAGCTGGGACCCGGCGGTCGCCGTCGCACCCGACGGCACGGTCTACGCCGCCTTCATGACCTCCCGGGCCGGCCTGAGCTACCCGGTCGTCGACGTCAGCAGGGACCACGGCGCGAGCTTCAGCACCGCCGGCGCCGCTCTCCCGCCGGACCAGAACAACTGGGGCGACCGGGACTTCCTCGCGGTCGGCCCGGACGGCACGCTCTACCTGACCTGGGACTACGGGCCGAGCGCGGCGGCCGTGACCACCATCTGCCCGCCCAGCGGCAGTTGCGCCTTCGCCACCGGCGACGTCAACGCCGTGCTGCAGAAGTCGACCGACGGCGGCCGGACCTGGAGCGCGATGTCGCACCTCAGCCCCGGCTACCCGAACAGCGGGGGCGACAGCGCGCCGGTGCTGGTCGAGCCGGACGGCTCGATCGACGTGGTCTACCAGGGCTACCAGGTCACCGACATCCCCACCGACAACCTGACGGTGGCCTACACCTACGCCACCCGCTCCACCGACGGCGGTGCGAGCTGGTCGCCGCCGGTGCGGATCGGCCCGGACGCCGGGACGATGGACACCACCGAGTGGTGGATCGACGGCAGCGAGGCGCTCGGCCCGGACGGCACGCTCTACGCCACCTGGGACACCCAGGAGGCGACCACCGACACCGGCTGGCTCTCCTACTCGACGGACCACGGCGCCAGTTGGTCCGCCCCGGTGCAGGTGCCCGGGGACCGGCTGAACGTGCCGCACATCGTCCAGGTGGCGGCCGGCCCACCCGGCACCGCCTACGTGGCCTGGCTCTCGGACAGCGACCCGCGCGGCTACGCCCTCTACCTGCGCGCCTTCTCCACCACCCGGGGCTGGCTCTCCGCCCCGGTGCAGGTCTCCCAGGCCTTCGGCGCCCCCTCGGTCTGGCCCGGGGACACCTTCGGCCTCTCCGCCCTCTCGCCGACCCGCCTGGCCCTCGCCTTGGGCAGCGCGGTCGCGCCCGCGGCCGCCACGGACGAGATCTGAGCCGCCACGGCGGACCTGACGCTGCCCTAGGCAGACCCCGTCGGCCCGGCCGCCGCCCAGCACGGCGGCCGGACCGGCGCGGAAACGCATGAACGACGGGCCGGCTGATGTTCCCCCAGCGTTCAACCGTGCGACTCCGTACCTGCCCCGCGCCCCCCTACGGTCCCTGGGGGAATGCTGAGAAGGGGTTATGAGCAAGACACAACTTGCCGTACGGGCACACGGCTTGACGAAGTGCTTCGGTGACGTCGTGGCGCTCGACGGTGTCGGCCTCGAGCTGGCGGCCGGGCGGATCCACGGGCTGGCCGGGCCGAACGGCGCCGGCAAGTCGACCCTGCTCGGGCTGCTGCTGGGCCTGGCCGTCGCCGACGGCGGCGAGCTGGAGGTGCTGGGCCGCCCGGCCGGCCGCGGACCCGCCGGAGCCGGGCGGGTGTCCGGGTTCGTCGACGGGCCCGGCCTCTACCCCTCGCTCACCGCGCGGAAGAACCTGGCCGCCCTCGCCGCCCTCCAGGGCCGGGACGCCCGCTCGGGGCGGATAGCCGAGGTGCTGGCCGAGGTCGGGCTCACCGACGTCGCCGACGACCGGGTCCGGGGGTTCTCGCTCGGCATGCGGCAGCGGCTGGGCCTGGCCGCCGCACTGCTCACCGAGCCCCGCCTGCTGGTGCTGGACGAGCCGTCCAACGGCCTCGACCCGGCCGGCAAGCAGCACGTCCACGGCGCCCTGCGGCGCCTCGCCGACCAGGGCGTGACGGTGCTGCTCTCCAGCCACCGGATGGACGACCTGGAGGCGCTCTGCTCCGAGGCCACCATCCTGGCCGCCGGCCGGGTCCGCTTCTCCGGCCCGCTGGAGAAGCTGGTCGCCGACAGCCCCGCACTCGACTACCGCCTGCTCACCTCCGACGCGCAGGCCGCGCGGACGGTCGCCGACGCCACCGCGGGTGTGCGGGTCGTGGCGGAGCGCGGCGCCGGGACGCTGGTCGTCCGCGCCGGCGCCGCCACCGTCGAGGACCTGGTCGGCGCGCTGGTGCACGCGGGCCTTCGGGTGCGCGAGGTCGCCCCGGTCGTATCGCCCTTGGAGGCCGCCTTCATGGCCCTGACCGAGCAGCAGGAGGACGGGCGATGAGCACGACGGTCGCGCAGACCCGCACGGCGGAGCCCGAGGCGTCCCCCGTGCCGGTGGGCCGGGTGTACCGGTTCGAGCTGGTCAAGCTCGTCTCGCAGTGGCGGGTCCGGCTGCTGATGGCGGGCTGCTGGATCACGCCCGGCCTCTTCGTGGCGGCGGTGACCCAGCAGGGCACGCTGCCCTCCGACACGCTCTTCGGCCGCTGGATGCACGCCAGCGGCTGGGCCGGCCCGCTGGTGATCCTGGGCGCCGCGGGCACCTGGGTGCTGCCGCTGCTGACCTGTGTGGTCGCGGGCGACGTGTTCGCCGCCGAGGACCGGCTCGGCACCTGGCGGCACCTGCTGGTGGCGGTCCGCTCGCCGCGGCGGCTCTTCGCGGGCAAGGCGCTGGCCAGCGGCACCGTGCTGGTGCTGATGGTGGTCGGGACGGCGGCCTCGAGCACGGTGGGCGGGCTGGCGGCGGTCGGCAGCCGGCCGCTGGTCGGCGTGGACGGCCACCTGCTCGCCCCGTCCGACGCGGCCACCGGCGTGCTGCTGGCCTGGCTCTGCGCGCTGGCGCCCACCCTTGCGCTGGCCGGGCTCGGGCTGCTCGGCTCGGTACTGCTCGGGCGCTCGCCGATCGGCCTGCTGGTCCCCGCGGTGGCGGCCATGGCGATGCAGGTCGCCCAGATGCTGCCGCTGCCGGTCGCGCTGCGGCTCTCGCTGCCCGGTTACGCCTTCATCTCCTGGAACGGCCTGTTCGCCGCCCCCGCCCGGACGGCGGAGCTGCTGATCTCCGTCGCGGTCGGCCTGGCCTGGGCCGCGGTGGCCACCGGCGCGGCCTACCTGCTCTTCGTGCGGCGGGACTTCACCAACGGCAGCGAGGACGGCGTGGAGCGCCGCGCACTGACCTACGGCGTGCTGCCGCTGGCCGGACTGCTCGCGGTGAGCGTCGGGGCGGTCGCGCTGGCCGAGCCGGCCGAGGGCGCGGACATCACCCAGGACAAGGTGCAGCACTCCGTCGCCACCGTCTTCGCGCACCTCTACCGGCTGCAGACCGAGCAGCTGCACCGCCCGGCCGTCACCGAGGAGCAGTTGCACGTCACGGCGGCCTGCGACCGCGGGGACGGCCACGTCGACCCGCACGGCCCGGGCAACGACTGGCGCTGCGTCGTCACCTGGCACCTGCCCGGGGTCTCCGCGCCGGGGACCGCGATCTACCAGCTCGACGTCCAGCCGAACGGCCGGCTGATGGCCGACGGTGACGGTCCCAAGGAAGTCAACGGCTACTTCCTGGTGCAGACCCCCAACGGCGACGCGCCGAACCCGCTGTGGCAGTTCGACGGCGAGATCGCCCTGCTCTCGGCCGGCCCGAACTGACGGACCGACCGGTTCCACCCGAGTCCCACTCACTCGACGAAAGGGTTGACGCCATGCAGGTGACGCGTCGCCGCCGGGCCTCCGAGCCCCGCCCCGCACTCCTCGGCCGCCTGACGACCCGCCGGGCGACCCTCGCCACGGCGTGCATCACCGCGATGGCCGTGGCCACCGGCACCGCCTTCGCGTCCACCAGCCAGTTCGGCACCCAGCAGGTCGGCCAGACCTACGCCGACGGCCAGGTCGTCGCCGCCGACCAGTACATCGCGCCGTACGGCAGCCGGCTGGTCCTCAACGACGGCAAGATCATGGCCTCCCGGGTCAGCCCGGACGGCACCCACCTGGTCGCCACCGTCGCCGACGGCGACGCGGCGCTGGTCGTGGTGGACCTGAAGAGCGGCAAGGTGCAGCAGCGCATCGGCACCAACAAGGCCGACGACCTGCGGATCGCCACCGGCCAGGTAGGCCAGGAGGCCCCGGCCTTCTCGCCGGACGGCAAGCAGCTGTGGCTGGGCCAGCTCGACGGCTACACCCGGTTCACCGTCAACGCCGACGGCTCGCTGGCCAACCCGGTCGCGGTCGCGATCCCGGCCGACGGCGCCAAGCACGCCCTGGCCTCGGGCGCGGTCTTCTCCGCCGACGGCTCGACGGTGTACGCGGCGGTCAACGGCCAGAACCGGGTGGTCGCGATCAACGCGTCCACCGGCGCCGTCACCCAGAGCTGGACCGTGGGCAACGCGCCGCGCGGCGTGGCCCTGGTCGGCGGGAAGCTGTACGTCAGCAACGAGGGCGGCCGTGCCGCGACCTCGGACGACGAGACGCTCAACTCCTACGGCACCCAGGTCCCGGCCGACCCGGAGAGCGGCGCCACCACCACGGGCACCGTGAGCGTGATCGACCTCGGGAAGAGCGGCGCGCCGGTCGGGTCGATCGACGTCGGCCTGCACCCGACCTCGCTGTACGTCAAGGACAACGTGCTGTTCGTCGCCGACACCGGCACCGACGAGGTGTCGGTGATCGACACCAAGCGGGACGAGGTCGTGCAGACCATCTCCACCAAGCCGTGGCCGGAGGCCTCGGTGGGCTACGAGCCCACGGCGGTGACCCTCACCGGTGACGGCCGCCTGCTGGTCACCCTGGGACGCGCCAACGCGGTGGCGGTGTACCGCTTCACCAGCGCGCAGGAGCCGGTCGGCTACGTCGGCCTGCTGCCCACCGACTACTTCCCGAGCGAGATCGCCACCGTCGGCTCGACCGTGGTCGTCTCCAACACCCGCGGCATCGACGCCCTGCGCCCGGACACCACCGTCCCGGGCATGCACAACACCCACGACACCACCTCCAGCGTCACGCAGTTCACGCTGCCCAGTGACAAGGAGATCCGCAAGCAGACCGCCAAGGTGTTCCAGCAGAACGGCTGGACCAAGAACTCGGTGAAGACCTCCGAGGGCAACCGCTCCAAGGCGGTGCCGGTGCCGACCCGGATCGGCGACCCGTCGACGATCAAGCACGTCTTCCTGATCGTCAAGGAGAACCGCACCTACGACCAGGTGTTCGGCGACATCGCCAAGGGCAACGGCAACCCGGCACTGGCGCAGTTCGGCACGGCCGTGACGCCCAACCAGCACGCGCTGGCCAACCAGTTCGGGCTCTACGACAACACCTACGACATCGGCACCAACTCCGCCGAGGGCCACAACTGGCTGATGCAGGCCGACGACCCGGAGTACACCGAGTCCTCGGCGGGCGAGTACCAGCGCAGCTACGACACCGAGGACGACGCGCTGGGCCACCAGCGCTCGGGCTTCCTGTGGACCGGCGCCCAGACGGCCGGCAAGGACGTGCGCGACTTCGGCGAGTTCCACCAGTTCCTCACCAAGCCCGACGGGGCGAACTGGCAGAACCTGTACTGCGACGCGAAGACCATGGACGCGACCGGCAACGGCAGCGCCTACCAGCTGAACTCCTCCTCGCCGATCCCCTCGCTCAACGACGTGTCGGTGCCGGGCTTCCCCAAGTTCGACCTCGACGTGCCGGACCAGTACCGCTACCAGGTCTGGAAGCAGGACTTCGAGCAGCACGGCCCGGCCGCGCTCAACATGCTCTGGCTGTCCAGCGACCACACCGGCGGCCCGGCGAGCCCGGCCGCCCAGGTCGCCGACAACGACCTGGCGACCGGCAAGATCGTGGACGAGATCTCGCACAGCCCGTACTGGAAGGACTCGGCGATCTTCGTCGTCGAGGACGACTCCCAGGCCGGCCTCGACCACGTGGACGGCCACCGCGCGCCGATCCAGGTGATCAGCCCCTGGGCGCAGCACGGCACGGTCGACAGCCACTACTACTCGCAGATCACCATGGTCCGCACCATCGAGCAGATCCTCGGCATCCAGCCGATGAACCAGAAGGACAGCGCGGCCACCCCGATGGCCACGGCCTTCACCGACAAGCCGGACTTCACCCCGTTCAACGCGGTCCCCAACCAGACCTCGCTGACCGACGGCCTGAAGACCCAGCCCTCCTGCGGCCCGGACGTCCCGGCCCCCGCCGCTCCGGCCGCGGCCCCGGCCGCGACCACCGTCGCACCCCCGGCGGCCCAGCAGGGAGTGGCGGCCGAGTGGGACGCCTGGAAGGCCAAGCAGCACCTGACCGGCCCCGACGCCAGGCCGGACTCCGCCAACCCGGCCCAGATGGACCACCTGACCTGGTACGAGACCCACAACTGGACCCTGCCGTACCCGGGCGAGGACGTGATCCACGCCCCGAACGACGTGCCGGGCGCCTACATCCCGTCGGCCGAGAACGACGGCTGACGGGCTGTCCGGCTGAGTGACTGACGACTGTGGCGGCACCCGGTCCCGGGTGCCGCCACAGTCCGTCTGTCCTGCGGTCGTCGGCGCCGGCGTGGGCGGCGCGGCCGCCTGGCGCGGTGACGCACCTCGCGCAACGGCTCGCGGCCCCCTCGCCTGACCCCGGCTCACCCGCTCGGGGCAGTGGCGGACCGATCGGGTGGCCGGGGGTGGCGGGGGCGGGTCGGATGAAGGGGACAACCACCCCCTGGGCATCCCCCGAGCGACGGGAGCGCGCCGTGCACGGCTATCCGCTGTTGGACATCTTCTGGACCATGCTCTGGTTCTTCCTCTGGATCCTCTGGCTCTTCCTGCTGGTGCGGATCTTCATGGACGTCTTCCGCAGTGACGACCTGAGCGGCTGGGGCAAGGCCGGCTGGAGCGTCTTCCTGGTCCTCCTCCCCTTCCTCGGGGTGCTGGTCTACCTGATCGCCCGTGGCGGGGCGATGTCCGGCCGGGAGCGGCAGCAGGCGCAGCGCAGTCAGGAGTCGTTCAAGGCCTACGTGCGCGAGACCGCCGGCAGCGGCGGGGCGGGCGGGACCGCCGATCAGTTGGCGAAGCTGTCCGAGCTCAAGACGAGCGGGGCGATCAGCGAGGAGGAGTACCAGAGGGCGAAGCAGAAGCTGCTGGTCTGACCGCCCGGCCGGGAGCGCCTGCTAGGGTGTCCGTCCAACTGATCCGGATTCGTCCGCAGATGGAGGGGCGATGCGACTCCCTGGCTGGGCACGCAGGCTGATCCTGCCGGTCTACGAGCGGCGCGTGGTCCGGGGTCTGGAGGGGCTGCCCCGGCCGCGGAACGTCGGGATCATGCTCGACGGCAACCGCCGGTGGGCGCGGGCCGCCGGGCATGCCGATGTGGTGGAGGGCTACCGGGTCGGCGGTGCGAAGGTCGAGGAGTTCCTGACCTGGTGCCGGGACGCGGGCGTGGAGCACGTCACGCTCTTCATGCTGTCCGACGACAACATGGCCCGGCCCGAGCACCAGCTCCTCCCCCTGCTGCGGATCATCGAGGAAACCGTCACCGGTCTTGCCGCCCCTGAGCGGGCCTGGCGCGTCCGGGTCATCGGCGCCCTCGACCTGCTGCCCGCCGACCACGCGATCGCACTCAAGGAGGCCGCCGCCGCGACCGCGGACCGCACCGGTCTGCGGGTCGACGTCGCCGTCGGCTACGGCGGGCGCCGGGAGATCGTCGACGCGGTGCGCGGCGCCTACCGCCAGTACCTCGCCGAGGGCGGCGATCCGGCGGACTTCGCCGACCGGCTGGACGTCGAGCACATCAGCGCGAACCTGTACTCGCGGGGCGAGGCGGACAAGACCGATCTGATCATCCGCACCAGCGGGGAGCAGCGGCTCTCGGGCTTCATGCTCTGGCAGTCGGCGTACGCGGAGATGTACTTCGTCGATGTCTTCTGGCCCGCGTTCCGGCGGGTGGACCTGCTGCGGGCGCTGCGCTCGTACGCCGACCGGGAGCGGCGGTTCGGGCGGTAGCCGAGCCGGGGAGCGCCCGGCGGGCGCGCCCCCGCCGGGGTGAGGCCAGGCTGTCGCGCCGCCCCCGCAGCGTGGCGGCCGCCTCCGGACGCGAGGCGGCGTCGGCCTCCTCGGCGGCCCGGTCGAGTCGGGCGCGGGCCGCGTCCGGGCGGTCCAGGCCCCGGGCCTCCACCAGGGCCGCCAGCCGGACCGCCTCCGGCGCCAGGTACGACAGGTTGGACACGGATTCCCCTCCAGCGGCCGCATCGGCGCAAGATCACGCGGCGGACAGGCGGCAGGTTAGCCGACCGGACTGACGGTATGACAGCGCCTTTCCCGGCGTCAGCCGAGGTCGGCCGCCACCAGCTCGGCCGCCCGCACCGGATCCCCGCCGGCCCGCCTGAGCAGGGCGGCCACGTGGTAGGAGGCGTCGTCCTCCGGCCGGCCGGTCAGCCGCAGGGAGTGCACGGACTCGTAGCGCGGCGAGCTGAGCGCCGCTCCGAGCCCGGGGCTCAGCCGCTCGAGCTCCAGGACCACCGCCCAGGCCTCCTGCTCGATCCCGGCCCGCCGCACCGGGTCGCAGGCGGCGATGGCCTGGTCGGCGTCGGCGTCGGCCTGGTCGGGGTCGAGGGCCTTGAGCGCGTGGAGGGCGGGCAGGAGCTCGGGCACGCCCAGGGTCTCGGCCGCCTCCAGGGTGAAGTTCTGCAGCCCGTCGTCGGCCTGGCCGAGCAGTTGGGCGATCAGCGGGACGGCCCGGAGGTCGTGCCGCCGGGCCAGGCCCCGCGCACCCTCCGCCCGGACCTCGGGATCCTCGTCGCTGGCGCAGGTCCAGAGCGCGGCCCGGATGGCCGGGGTGTCCTGCTCCAGCTGGAAGCCGAGGGTGAAGGCCGCCCAGTTGCGGACGTCGGCGTCCTGGTCCCGGGTGAGCCGGATCAGCGCCCGGACGTCGGGACCGTCGGGCAGCCCGCTGTTGATGCCGGTGAACGCCGAGGCGACCACCCGCCGGATGTCGGCGTCCTCGTGCTCGGCGAGCCTCAGCAGCACGGGCAGGGCGCGCGCGTCCTCAGCCCGCTCCAGGGCGCAGGCGAGGGAGTGCAGCACGCTTCCGTCCGTCTCGGCCTCGGCCAGTGCGAGCAGGGCGGTGGCCGCGTCGGCGTGCAGCGCGGGCTGCCCGTCGGCCGCGTATCCGATCAGGTCGCAGCCCGCCTCCCGCTCCAGGGCGTCGGCCGAGGCCAGCAGCTCCGCGCCGCACCGCAGCGCGGTCTGCGCGCTCCCGTCCCGCGTCGCCTCGGTGATCAGTGCCCAGTAGGCGTGCTCGTGTTCGTCCTCGTCCGAGGTGCGGGCCAGCGACAGTGCGGTTGTCAGGCGGGCGACCAGGGCCGCGGTGTTGTCCATGCGGGCATTCTGACGCGGCGCCAGGGCGCGGGTCACCAGGTTTCCGGGCTGCCGACGGGCCCCGAGGGCCGCTGACGGGCTGCTGGCGAGCCTCGGGTAGCCTGCGAACGGTGAACTCCGCGCAGGTACGACTCGACCCGATGACCGAGGCCGAATTCCAGGCCTACTTCGACCACATCGTGGCCAAGCACGCCGCCAGCAACGTGACCTCCGGCAACTGGACGGCCGCGGAGGCCGCCGCCAAGTCCGCGGAGAAGCTGGCCGCGATGCTGCCCGACGGCCTCGCCACCGAGCACAACCGGCTCTACCTGGCCCGGGACGCGGCGAGCGGCGACCGGATCGGCATCTTCTGGCTCCAGCTGCGCCCGCACGGCACGGAGACCGCCGCCTTCGTCCACGACATCGAGGTGGACGCCGCGCTGCGCGGCCGCGGCTACGGCCGGGCGACCATGCTGGCCGGCGCCGACCTCGCCCGCGAACTCGGCGCGGTGCGGCTCGGCTTGCACGTCTTCGCGTACAACGAGCCCGCGATCGCGCTCTACACCTCGCTCGGCTTCGCCACCACCGATCTGGTGATGTCCCTGCCGCTGTGACGGAGGCGGCGGCCCGGCCGCCGGTCAGACCTCCCGGGCGCGCTGGTAGCTGAGGTGGGCGAGGCCGCTGCCCAGCGTCTTCGAGTGGACCAGGCGCAGCGGCCGCTTGTCGCTCGTCTCGCCGAACAGCCGCTCCCCCGCGCCGAGCACCACCGGGAAGACGGTCAGGCGCAGTTCGTCGACCAGGTCGTGCTCCAGCAGCGTGCGCACCAGCGGGCGGCTGGCGTACACGACGATCTCGCCCGCGATCCGCTCCTTCAACTCCTTGACCTCCCCGACCACTTCACCCGACAGTACGGTGGCGTTGGTCCACTTGGGCTCCTTGAGGGTGCTGGAGACGACGTACTTGGGCAGGCGGTTCAGCCGGTCCACCCACTCGCCGGCCATGACGGCCGACCGGGCGCCGAAGTACTCGTCGCTGCGCCGGCCCAGCAGCAGCGCCTCGGCGGCTCGCGCCTCGGCCAGTTCGAGCTCCGCCCAGGCCTCCCAGTCCTGGCCCATGTACTCGGCGAACCAGCCGCCGTGCCGGAACCCGCCCTCGCCGCTGGGGTCTTCGACCACGCCGTCCAGCGTGACGTTCTGGCTGACCACGATCGTGCCCATGGTGTCCCTCTCCTCCGCTACGGGCGCGCCCCTGGCCGGGACCGCCTCCGATCAGGCAGACACCGGCCCGGCCGGGAACTGGGCGCGGTAGACGAGGTGGGTCAGGCTCTCCCCGACGGTGCGGGCGCCGGCCAGGCGCAGGGGCTTGGGGCTGCCGGCCGGGTCGAAGAGCCGGGTGCCCGCGCCCATCAGCAGCGGGAAGACGGCCAGCCGCAGCTCGTCGACGAGGTCGTGCTCGATCAGCGTGTGCACGAGCCGGGAGCTGGCGTAGACGCGGATCTCGCCCTCGGTGCGCTCCTTCAGCCGCGCGGCCGCGGCCGGGAGGTCGCCGTGGAGCACGGTGGAGTTGTGCCAGCCGGGATCGGCGAGGGTGCGGGAGACGACGTACTTGGGCAGGCCGTTCATCCGCTCCGCCAGCGGGCCGGTGCGGCCCGGGTACCGTGCGGCGAAGAACTCGTAGCTGCGCCGCCCCAGCAGCAGCGCCTGCGCGCCCAGCGCGTCCTGGAGGATGAGCCGGTCCCAGGCCGCGCGGTCGGCCGGGGCGAGCCCGGCGCGCCAGTCGGTGCGGCTGAAACCCTCGTCCCCGGTCGGGTCCTGGGTGACAAGGTCGAGCGAGACGTTCTCGAAGACGACGATCGTGCCCATGTCGGTGCTCCCCATGGTCGGGTGGTCGGGTTACCACTGGGACAGACACCGCGCGATCGGCGGAACCGGTCGCGTCCCGGCCGCCCAGTCCGCGGTCCGGCCGGTGTCGGTACCGGTGGGACGTGCGATCTGCTGACGGAGAGGGTGGACGAGGATGGCGACCGGCGATCTGCTGACGAGGGCCCGGGCGGGCGACGGCGAGGCGTTCCGCGCCCTGGTGCAGCCGTACCAGGCGGAACTGCAGGTGCACTGCTACCGCATGCTCGGCTCCTTCCAGGACGCCGAGGACGCCTTGCAGGACACGCTGCTGGCCGCCTGGCAGGGCATCGACGGCTTCGAGCAGCGCGCCTCGCTGCGCACCTGGCTCTACCGGATCGCCACCAACCGCTGCCTCAACGCCCGCCGCTCGGCGAGCCGGCGCCGGGCGAAGGAGTGGAACGTGCCCCAGGTCGAGCCGCCCGAGCCGACCCGGCTCGGCGAGGCCGTCTGGCTGCAGCCGTACCCCGACTCCCTGCTCCAGGCCGCGCTCGACGCCCCGCTCGGGCCGGAGGCCCGCTACGAGCGGGCCGAGTCGGTGTCGCTGGCGTTCGTCACCGCGCTGCAGCTGCTGCCGCCCCGTCAGCTCGCCGTGCTGGTGCTGCGCGACGTGCTGGGCTTCCACGCCGCCGAGGTGGCCGACATGCTGGACGCGACCGTGGACTCGGTCACCAGCGCCCTCAAGCGCGCCCGCGCCGCCCTGCAACGCCGCTCGCCGGCCGCGGGGCAGCGGCCCCCTGCACCGGGGTCGGCCGCCGAGGAGGCGATCGTGGCGAGGTTCGTCCGCGCCTGGGAGTCCGCGGACGTCGACGCGCTGGTGGACCTGCTCACGGACGAGGTCTTCGTCTCGATGCCGCCGGTCCCCTTCGAGTACGAGGGCCGGGAGCTCGCCGCCCGCTTCTGCGCCGCCGTCCTCCACGCCGGCCGCCGCTTCGAGCTGGTTCCCACCCGCGCCAACGGCCAGCCCGCCTTCGGCGCCTATCTGCGCGGTCCCGACGGCCTCAGCCACGGAACCGGGCTGTTCGTCCTCACCCTGGCCGGCCGCCGGATCAGCGCGCTGACGCGGTTCGAGAGCGGTGTGCTGCCCTGGTTCGGGCTGCCGCGCTCGCTGCCGAGCCGGGGAGGAGCGTCGTGACCCGTGCGGTCGTCCCGGGTCACGGCCCTGCGGTCAGCCGGACTCGACCTTCCGGAAGCGCTCGGCGACGACGAGGGTCCGGCCGTCGATGGCGGGCGGGCGCCCCAGGAACTCGACCACGCCCTCGCTGCGGAAGAACGCCTCGTGCGCCGCGCGCCACTGCGCCGCGTCGGCGTAGCCGCGCCCCTCGGCGCGCGCGAACTCGTCGTCGACCTCCGCCATGGGAACCACCCGCACCTCGGTGACCTCGATGGTGACGGCCGGACGGCCATCGGAATCGAGCACCGAGAACCGCTGCCCCGGCTGCGGCAGCGCCTCTCCGGCGTGCTGGTAGATCTCCAGCAGACCGGTCAGCGCCGTCTTCTCACCGCTGCGGATCGCCGCCACGCCGCGGTCGCGTTCCGGTCCGGGGAAGGCGAGTTCGAGGGTCGGAAGGTCATCGTGGTCCATCGGGCGAGGGTACGGAGCCCGGCGCCGATCCGTCCAGCGCCCGACCGGCCGGGAGCGGCGGCGCGTAAACCGCTTGCCCCGCGGCGGGTTCCCCGTCACGGTTTCCTGGTGACCACACCGGACTTCGGCCGGGTCGAGCGCGTCGGCGACACCGTGCACCGGCCGGTCGGGCCGTGGACCCCGGCGGTCCACGGCCTGCTGCGCCACCTGGAGGCCGTCGGCTACGACCTCGCGCCCCGCGTGCTCGGCTTCGACGGGCAGGGCCGCGAGGTGCTGAGCTGGATCGGCGGCGAGTCGGGTCCGGACGGCTGGGCCAAGGTGGTCGACGACCGGGGCCTGGCCACCTTCGCCCGCCTGCTGCGCGACTACCACGACGCCGTGGCCGGGTACCGTCCCCCGGACGCGACCTGCTGGTCCACCACCACCGCCGGACCCGTCGGCGACGAGGTGGTCTGCCACGGCGATTAGCGGTCCGCGGACCGCACCGGGCGCTGCCCCCTCCGCCTCGGGGATGAGTCCTCCAGGCCAATTCCGTCTGCCCACCACCCGGTTAGCATCGCAGCGTGACCCGAGCCCCGAAGTTCCCCGCACTGCCGCGCCGGCTGCCTGACGCCCTGTCGGTCCTGAGCTGGTGCAGCGTGCCCGCGTTCGCGATCGTGCTGCTCGGCAGCACGGTCGCCGGGGACGGGCGGTCGCTCTACCTGAGGCACGATCACATCGCCGTCCCCCTGCTCATGGTGGCGGCGGCCCTGGTACTGGCGCTGCCGCTCGGCTGGGCCGGCCGGCGACCGCTGCCGGTGCTGGGAGCCGTGCTGGCCGAGTCGATCGGGGCGCGGGTCTGCGAGGTGAGGACCTGGCCGCTGCTGACGGTGTCGGTCCTCCTGGTCCTCTACATCACCCTCACCCAGCCCCGGCGCACCGCGGCCGCCGCCGGGGGCGGCATCCTGATCACCTGGGGCATCCTCAACCTGGCCAGCCGGCCCGGCCCGGAGCTGCTGAACGCCTTCAAGCCTCCGGCGGCCGAATGGCTGGTGGCCACCTTCATCGCCTGGATACTCGGCAGTTGGCTCCGGCTGGGGCAGAACCACGCCCAGACCCTGCGCACCCAGGCCATGACCCAGGCCGTCCAGGCCGAACGGCTGCGGATCGCCCGCGAGCTGCACGACATGGTGGCGCACACCGTGGGCGTCATCGCGATCCAGGCCGGTGCGGCGGCCCGGGTCATCGAGACCCAGCCGGCCGGTGCCCGCGAGGCGTTGAAGGCCATCGAGCTGACCAGCCGCGACACGCTCGCCGGGATGCGGCGCATGCTGACCGCGCTGCGCGAGGCGGACGCGGACGCGGCGCAGACGGCCCCGGCCTCGGGCCTGGCGGACATCGGGAAGCTGGTCGCGGTGGCGAGCGAGGCCGGAGTACACGTCGACCTCCGCTGGCGCGGCGAGAAGCGCCAGTTGCCGGCCGAGATCGACCTGTCCGCCTTCCGCATCGTCCAGGAGTCCCTGACCAACGTGCTGCGCCACGCGGGCGCCAGCAGATGCCGGATCAGCGTCGACTACGTGCCGGACGGGCTCGCCATCGAGGTGGTCGACGACGGGCGCGGCGGCACGGGCACCGGCGCGGGGAGCGGCTACGGCATCGTCGGGATGCGCGAGCGCGTCGGGCTGCTGCACGGCCAGTTCAGCGCCGGTCCGGCGCCGGAGGGCGGGTTCCGGGTGATGGCTAGGCTGCCGGTATGACAATCAGCGTCGTACTCGCCGATGACCAGCCGCTGGTCCGGGCCGGCCTGCGCATGGTCATCTCCGATGCCCCGGACATCGAGATCGCCGGCGAGGCCGGCACCGGAGCCGAGGCGGTGCAGCTGGCCCGGGACCTCGAGCCCGACGTCGTGGTGATGGACATCCGGATGCCCGTGATGGACGGCATCGAGGCCACCCGGCGGATCAAGACGGGGGCCGGACAGGTCGGGGTGGTCATGCTCACCACCTTCGACGAGGACGAGAACGTCTACGCCGCGCTGCGCGCCGGCGCCAGCGGGTTCCTGGTCAAGGACACGGCGTTGGAGGAGATCCTCGCGGCGATCCGGGTGGTCGCCGCCGGTGACGCCCTGCTCGCCCCGGGCGTCACCCGACGCCTCATCGCGCAGTTCACCAGCCGGGAGACGGCCCCCGAACCGCCCCGCTGGAAGGTCGAGGGCATCACCGACCGCGAGCTCGAGGTCCTGATCCTGATCGGGCGCGGCATGTCCAACAGCGAGATCGCGGCCCACCTGTACATCAGCATGGCCACCACCAAGAGCCACGTGGCACGTCTGCTCACCAAGCTCAACGCCCGCGACCGGGTGCAACTCGCCATCGCCGCCCACGAGGCGAGGATCGTCCCGCCGTCGGCGTGACGGCGTGACGGCGTGACGGCGTGATCGGCCGACTGCTGGAACCCAGAGCTGGAACGGCACCTGCCAGACCTTCCGGCTCGGCCTGAACGACGGCACCACCCACACCGCGCTCTTCCAGCTCCGCTGACCTCGGCCAGGCAGCGGGAGGCCGCCACCGGAGCCCCGGTGGCGGCCTCCCGCACGAATTCGGACGACAGCCGCTCGCCCCGCCGGTAGCCTCCGCGGGTGCCCCTGACTCAGTACGTCTATTTCGCCATCTCCAGCGAGCACACCACCGCCCACGAGATCACCGCGCTCCTCGGCATCGAGCCCGACGAGACCTCGGTCCGCGCACTGTTCACCCCGCGCCCGCGGCGACCCACCCAGCCCGTGCACCTGATCGGCTGCGAACCCGCCGCACCGCTGCTGGCCCTGCTGTGCCGTCCGCTTCCGCAGCAGGGCGAGCGGATCGCGCTCCGGTAAGGGAAACCGCGGGTGGCCCCTGGTCAGTGGCGGCGCGGCAGCGCCAGTTCGGAGGCCGTCGCGGGCACGAGGTGGTCGAGTCCCTGCGCACTGCCCGTCGCGGCCTCGATCGAGCGCGGCAGCATGGTGCTCTCGTAGGCGCGGACGGCGTCGCCGAGGTCGGATGCGGCCACCAGGGCATGCGCCAGGTCGGCGCCGTCGAGCATGGCGAGATTGGCCCCCAGCCCGACCGGGGGCATCAGGTGCGCGGCGTCGCCGAGCAGCGTGACGCCGGGAACGTGCTCCCAGGTGTGCGGGGCGGGCAGGACGAACAGCGGCCGGTTGGTGAACCCGGTGTCGCTGTTCCGCAGGAGGTAGCGCAGCCGCTCGTCCCAGTCGTCGAACACCTCCAGCAGGTGTGTCCGGACGGCCTGTTGGTCCCCGAGGTCGACACCGGCGGCCACCTGCCAGTCCTGCGGCGCCCGGAGCGCGACGTAGGCACGGATGTGGCCGTTGCTGTTGCGCTGGGCGACCAGGGTCCGGCCGGCGCCCTTCACCAGCATCGACCCGTTGCCGACCAGCCGGGCGAGCTCGGGGTGGCGGGTGTCGCAGTGGTCGAATCCGGTCTCCAGGAAGGTCACCCCGGTGTAGCCGGGCACGGCCTGCGACAGGGCCGGGCGGACGCGTGACCAGGCGCCGTCCGCACCGATCACCAGGTCGAAGTCCTCGGCGGTGCCGTCGCCCAGCAGCAGCCGGCAGGTGCCGTCCGCCAGCGGGATGACCCCGCTGACCGCGTGGTCCCACCGCACCGTGCCCCTGGTGAGCGAGTCCAGGAGCAGACCGCGCAGTTGGCCCCGGTCGATCTCCGGCCGGCCGCCGTCGGGGGTCGGCCCGTGCTGTGCCAGGAGGGCGGCGGTGGCGAAGTCGAGCACCCGCCACTCATCGCCCTCGGGACGGGCGAGGGCGTGGAACCGGTCCAGGAGCCCCGCCGCACGCAGCGCGGCCTGACCGGTGTCGGGATGCATGTCGAGGCTGCCGCCCTGCGGGCGGGCGTCGGCGGCGGCCTCGCGTTCGAAGACGGTGACGGCGCGGCCGTGTTGCTGGAGGACCCGGGCGCAGACGAGACCGCCGAGGCCGGCGCCGACGATCGCGATGCGGGGATCACGAGCAGAGTTCACGGGAGTGCTCCTCGGGAGGTGGGTGGGCTGCCGGGAGGGTCCGGCACCACCAAGAAAGCACACTCGATACATAAGTGCAACGACTACACTTTTGCAGTGGATGCACTTCGGGATACAGTGAGCGGGTGACCGCACCGACCGGGCGCCGCGAGCGCAAGAAGGCCCAGACCCGCCAGGCCCTGGCCGACGCCGCACTCGAGCTCTTCCTCGAGCGCGGCTACGACCAGGTCGGCGTCAAGGATGTCGCCGACCGCGCCGACGTCTCGGTGACCACCCTGTTCAAGCACTTCTCCGGCAAGGAGGCCCTGGTCTTCGACCAGGACGACGACCTCGAAGCGCGCCTCGTCGCCGCCGTGCGCGAGCGCCCGCCGGGCCGGTCGATTCCGCAGGCACTGCGCGAACACATCTCGCTGGGGCAGACCCAGTTCGCCGTCCATACCGCCGACCCGCGATTCGCCGACTTCACACGCATGGTCCGGGAGACTCCCGCACTGAGCGACTACGCCCACCGCATGTGGTTGCGCCATGAAGCCGCCCTGGCCGGCGCCATCGCCGAGGCCGTGGGCGCACCCGAGGACGACGCCAGCTGCGCCGCCCTGGCCCGCTTCGCCCTTGAGGCCCGCAGTCTGATCCAGCGTCACCCAGAGCCAGAACGAGCAGCCGAGGCGGCGTTCGCGCTACTCGAACACGGCTGGGCGGCTTCCCACCCGGGCAGCTGACACGGTCCGTCGCCCGGGCTGGGCACCACAACCGCAGCGAATCCCCGACGCCAAGCCGCCGTCAGATCGGCAATTCCCAACTCGGACCGTCCTCCGTCCCCAGCCACACCCGTTGGCCGCCGGCCGAGACCGTCATCCCGAACCCCTTCGGCCTACCTGGTCAACACGGTTGGCATCTACCTCAAGACCGACGCCCCCGCCGAAGTTCGGCGCGCGATGATGTCCGCCGCCTCCGACCTCTGCTACCTCACGGGGTACATGGCCGTTGATGAAGGCCTGCACGGGCTCGCTCAGCGGTACTACCTGCGCGCCCTCGAACTCGCAGGCCTCGCGGACGATCACCTGACCTACTGCACAACCCTCCGGGGCATGTCCGTCCAGGCCGTGGACCTCGGGCACGGCCGCCGAGCACGACAGCTCGCCGATGCCGCTGCGGCTGCCTCGTCGAGTGCCGGCCCTCGGATGCGGGCCTTCCTGGCCGGACAGCAGCTCATGCCGCCGCCTTGACTGGTGACCGCCCGGCAGCGCTTCACCACCTCGGTGAGGCTGAGCGCGCGATGGATGCCGCCGAGAGTGCCTCCACAGCGTTCGGGTCCTACGATCCGTCGTCGCTTGCGTACCACATCGGCCAAGTTCGTTACGAACTCAAGGACTTGCCCGGGTCAGTCGAATCGCTGGAGTTGTCGGGGAGACTGCGGCAGAGCGTCTATCGGCGTACCGGGGTCCGGTACGGTGCACTACTTGCCGAACGCCACCTGGAGGCCGGACACCTCGAGCAGGCCTGCGCCACCTGGCATGCCGTCTTGGACGGGTACCCCCTGGTTCAGTCCGGTCGAGCCGACGACAAGGTCGACAACATGATGCGGCTGCTGAGCAGTCACCCCAGCAGCCCGGCAGCGCGCGAGCTGTACGAGCGCGCACTCGGGCTTGTCCGCGAGCGCGCTTGACGACCTGAGGATCCCGCCCCGACGGTGGGTTCACCGTCGGGGCGGTGATTGCCCGTCAGGGGCGCAGCGCCGCGTCGGACTTGATGCCGTCGATGAAGGTGGACCAAGCCGACGGCGGGAAGACCAGCGCCGGGCCGGCGGGGTCCTTGCTGTCGCGGACCGGCACGGTGCACGGCGCGAGGGCGACCTCCACGCAGTCCCGTTGAGCGTCGCTGTAGGTGGACTTGCGCCACTCGATCGCCGACAGGTCAGGCATCCTCGTAACTCCTTGCCGATTCGAAAAGCACGTTCCTTGATTCCTCCGGGGTCAGCGCAGCGTCCCAGATGTTCCGGAAAGTCTTCTCATACATACGGACCTCCCGGAAGTTGTCAAGGTAGAGGGCCCCGGCATGGCTCTCACAGTAGACGGTCGGCGGCTCCGTCTCATCTCCATCCGGCGTGAGCGGGAAGTGAAAGATGGTGAATGGCCCGCTGAGCATTCCCTCATGGAGCCCTGCCCCGAACGGAACAATGCGCAGCGCGACGCGCTCGATCCCTCCAGCCAGGGACCTGAGCTGTTCGGCCATCACCTCGCCCGAGCCGACTGGGCACTTGAGCACCGCCTCACTCAGGGCGACCTTCAACTCCGGCGCTCCGACGGCTCGGTCGAGGATGCTCCGCCGGGTCGTCCGCAGCCGCACTCGGCGCTCGAACTCGCGCGGCTCCGCGTCCGGCAGACCTGCCTGGAAAATGGCGCGCGCATATCCGGCAGTCTGAAGCAAACCGGGGACGAGTGAGGACTGAAACGTCTTGATCTCCGATGCCGCTTGCTCCAGGCCAATGAAGAGATTGAATTCGTCCGGAATCACATCATTGAAGGCGTACCACCAGTCCTTCTTCTTCGTCTCTCCGGCAAGGCCGACAAGGGCCTCCTTGAGCGACGGACTGGCCCCATACTCCTCGCACATCGCCTCGACTTCCGACGCGCGCACCGAGGTCCGGCCGGTCTCGATTCTCCACAGCTTCACCTCGGAAATCCCGAAAAGCACCGCTGCACGCTTCACCGTGTACCCCTTGAGCATCCGCAGGCTCTGGAGCTGCCTGCCCAGCTGACGTCGGGGAACGGTGGATCCGACCGGCCGCTGTTCCATGAGTCACCCCTCCTAGCCCGCCCCTGGAAGCCTTCCTACAGAGCGAGTGAAATGGCCCTTGCACGATTTCTGCAAGGTCGCCGACTGTTCGATATCACGGGAAATGAAAGCCACACGGATGGCTTGCAATTCTCTTCCGAGTGGGAGCAGACTACTCGCCGTGAGACGGTTTCGACACACCGTCATCACGACGATACGTCAGTCGCTCCCGCCGTACTCGGCTTTCGCGGGAGCCGACCTTTCACCAAATCTGAAAGAGAGAACTCCGTGAACGCACGAGTCACCATCCGCGGCTGGCCCTTCCGGCGCTCCCGCTGTCGCCTCAACTGGCCGAGCTGTCCCATCTGCCAGACGAGGTGACCGCTCGATGCCCGACCCCCGCCCCAGCCTCATGACCCTCGTCGTCTACCGCCGCACCCCCGCCGGGGAGCGCTTTCTCCTCCGCTCCGTCCTCGTCCGGCGCTCGACCCTCGGACGCATGACGATCCCGGAGTGGCCCGACTGCCGCTGCCCCCGCTGCCTCAACACCCACCCCAGGAGCCGACCGTGACCACCATCCCGCCTTCCCGGCCCCTCCCGCCTTCCCCGCCCCTCCCGGCCGGCCGCCCCAACCGCGGCTCCCCCGTCCTCGCCGCGCTCGACCGCAGGCGCGCGCCCTGGGCCGGGGTGGCCGCCCGCGTCGCCGCCCGGCTGCTGGCCGAGGGGCAGGCACCACTCGCGCAGAAGGAGGACCCCGCATGAAGCTAGGGCGCGTATTTGGTTGTGATCAATGGATGGCGTTGGTGAGGTCCTTGATCCAGATCATCGCGCCGCGAAGGTGGAGGCCGGCAAGGTAGCT